>JBBSHA010000163.1:0-5663 GCA_038253595.1 Candidatus Dormibacterales bacterium | reverse complement strand
GGCCTGGACCCGGCAGGCGGCGCAGGAGGGGGTGGAGATGTAGACCAGCGCGGGCCGGCCGTCGGGGACGGCGCCGAGCGCCCCCCAGAGCCTGCCGCTGGGCACCGACCTCAGGTCGCGCAGGCGGCCGCGGGCCAGCGCCCGGCCGGCTGCGGCCAGGGCCACGGTGACCAGCGCCAGGGCGCCCAGGACCAGTGCCCGCTCGACCAAGGTCAGCGGCCGGCCGCGGTGTGCCTCAGGCCCGCCGGCAGCAGGCCGCGGCTCTCCAGCTGTAGGAAGAGGAAGCAGAGGGCGCAGAAGTCGAGGGCGGCGTCGAGCACGACCATCGCTACGATCGCCAGGGTCACGATCCAGGCTGCGATCAGGCCGCCGCCGCCGAGACCGAGCAGCAGCGTGGCGCCGGCGAGCAGCCAGATCGCGCCGCCGACGGTGCGGGCCAGGCGCCGGGTCTCGTGGTCCTCCACCCGCTCCACCCGGCGCAGGACACCGGCCGGTTCCAGGACCAGCCAGACCAGCTGGCGGACCGCGTCGGCGGGCCACCAGAAACGGCCGGCCAGCATGATCGCGCCGGCCAGCACCAGCAGCGCCCCTCCCCACCGGCCCCCGGCCACGAACCCGGCGGCGACCAGGACGACCATCGTCCACTGGTGGGTCTTGCGAGCGGTCACGTCGAACATCTGCGGCTCGGCCATGGCGGTTGCAATCGCCCTCAGCCGGCGGCCATTCCCGAAGCGGGGCGCGCGCGGACAAAAAAGTGACCCCGACGGACCGCCTCTTCGGCTCCGCCGCCGACCTTGCGGTCAACTGCGGCTCCTCCGAACGTTTCCCTCGGGGCCACCGTCAGAGTACGGGTGGCGGCCGGCTGCGCGCAAGGGGAGAAATCAGGGGGTCGCCAGGCTACCCGAGGTGGCCGCACGAGCGGTCCAAAAGCGCCGCCCGCGGGAGATCGGCGCCCCCGACTATAGTACATACGTATGACTAGTATCCCGGCGCCGGCCCACCCCAGCGCGCGCGAGCAGATGGTGCGGGCCGCCGCCGAGTCGCTGCTCGAGGACGGATTCGCCGGCACCAGCGTGCGCAGCATCGCCGGCCGGGCCGGGGTCGCGATCGGCAACCTGCAGTACTACTTCCCCACCAAGTCCGAGCTGCTGGTCGAGGCGTGGCGCCACCTCACGGCCAGCTCGGTCGAGGAGCTGCGGCGGGCGCTCAACCAGCTGGTCGACCCCATGGAGGTCCTGGAGATGGGCGTGGAGTCGATCTGGGGCACGCTCCGCCAGCTCGGTGACATGCAGCTGGCGGCGTTCGACCTGCTGGTGCAGGCGCCCCGCGCCGAGCGCCTCCAGGCCTACCTACCCGAGCTGTTCGCCCGCTACCGGGAGGTGATCCAGGAGCAGATCGACCGGCTCGAGGCCGACGGCCGCTTCCGCCTCACCGTCGACCGCGACGTGCTGGTGCCGCTGGTGCTGAACACCGTGCTCGGCTTCGGTCTCTATTACGTGGTGACCCGCGACGACGAGTCCTGCCTGCGCGCCCTGACCGCGTTCCGGCAGCTGGCGGGGACCCTGATCGAACCGGCGGTCAGCCTGTGAGGGAGCAGGTGGCGGAGATCCGGGAGGCCGACCTGGCCCACCTGGAATCGCTCTGGGAGGCCGGCCTGGGCCAGGCCTACGACTTCTACCGGCCGGGCGTCGAGCCGCGCGTGGCCCTGGCCGCCGCCCTGGTCGAGACAGCCGTCGGCCTCCAGGGCCTGGGCGGCCCCGCCGCCGCCGCCGGCGAGCTGCTGATCGGTGACCTCTGCCTGGCCCGGGCCTCCCGCCTGCTCGCCGACACCGGCTCCCAGCCGCTGCAGGTGGCGTTCGCCCGCGCTGTCGAGCGGGTGTCCGCCGAGGCGTCCGGCGACCGCCCGCTGACCCCGGTGCGCGACCTGCTGGGTGCTGCGATCGGGATTGCCCGGTGATCGGCGGACGCCGGCTCGAGCTCAGCACCCGGCGGGGGACCGAGTTCATCGACATCACCGCCCGCCTCCAGGCGGAGGTCACAGCCGCGGGTCTGAGCCAGGGCCGGGTCCACGTCCAGTCCCTGCACACCACGCTCGGGATCACCGTCAACGAGAACGAGCCGCTCCTGATCGGTGACCTGGAGCGGATGCTGGAGCGGCTGGTGCCTCGCCACGGCGTCTACTGCCACGACGACTTCGCGCGCCGCGTCAACATCCCCGCGGACGAGCCGGCCAACGGCCACGCCCATGCTCGCCTGCTCCTGCTCCAGCCCGCCCACACAGCCCTCGTCGAGGATGGCCGGTTGGTGCTGGGCCAGTGGCAGTCGATCTTCGCCGTCGAGCTGGACGGGCCCCGCGAGCGGCGCTTCGCCATCCAGCTGGAGGGGGAGTTCGGGCGCCCGGACCGGGAGCGGGATCGTGACCTGGTCGAGCTGGAGCTGGCCCGCCAGCTGCTGGTCGACCCGGAGAGCGTGCAGGTTCCGATGCGGCGCCTGGTGGAGGCCGGGGGCAAGCGCCTGCGGCCGCTCCTAACGGTGCTGGCCTCGCGCCTCGGACCCCACCACGACCCGCTCCGAGCCGCCGCCCTGGCCGCGGCCGTGGAGCTGATCCACGACGCCAGCCTGGTCCACGACGATTACGTCGACGAGGCGGCCACCCGCCGGGGCCGAGCCACCGTCTCGGCGTCGGAGGGCCCGGGGCGGGCGATCGCTGTCGGCGACTACTACTTCGCCAAGGCGACCCGGATCATCGCCGAGCTGGGCAACCCACGCGTCACCTCGACGATCGCCGAGGCGATGGAGGCGATCTGCATCTCCCAGATCGACGACGTCAATCTGCGCGGCTACTTCCCGGGTGATCACGACGCCTACCTGCGCGTGGTCCGGGGCAAGACTGCCGCCCTGATCTCGGCCTCCTGCCTGGCGGGAGCCCAGCTGGCGGGGGCGGGGTCCGAGGTGGCCGGGCGGCTGTGCCGCTACGGGGACCTGCTCGGGATCGCCTTCCAGATGGCCGACGACCTGCTCGACTACAGCGAACACTCGGGCAAGCCGGTGGGCACCGACATCCGCCAGCGCGTAGTCTCGCTGCCCCTCATCTACGCCACCGAGGACGGCCGGGTCGGGGGCCGGGTGCGGGAGCTGCTGGGGGGTCCTCTCGACGACCCCGAGGTGCGTGAGGTGCAGGCGCTGGTCCACTCCAGCGGCGCGCTCGCCAGGGTCGGCGAGGAGGCCCGCGGCCTGGTCGCCGCGGCCGTCCGGGAGCTGGACGAGATCGAGCTGAACGGGGTCCGCCCGCTCCTGGTCGACATCGCCCGGAGCGCGGTCGATCGCGTCACGTAGCGGGGTGAGCGCTCCCGGGACGGCAGCCCGGATCTCCCCCCTGCCCTACTTCGGGCTGGGGCTGGGCGCCTTTCTCGCCCTCTACCTGCCCCAGCCGCTGCTCTTGGACCTCGATCGCGACTTCCACACCTCGCCGGCCGTCAGCGGCCTGGTGATGACAGCCGCTCTGCTCGGCTTCGCGCTGGCCGGCCTGCTCCGGGAGGGCGAACCCGCCCGCACCCTGCGGATCGCGATGTGGCTGACCGTGGCGGGCAGTGTCGCGGCCGCCGCCAGCCCCAGCGTCTGGCTCATGCTCCCGGCCCGCGCCGTGCTCGGAACCGGAGTCGGCCTGATGGTCGCCGGCGGCCTCGCCGATGTGCCCCGGCGCCTGCCGCCGGCCCAGGCGGGCCGGGTGACCGGGGCGCTGATCGCGGGCACCGCTCTGGGCGGTCTCGGCGGCCGGGCGATCGGTTACGCGGGGCTCTTCCTGACCTGGCGCGGGGCATTCCTGGTCGGCGGGGCGGGCGTGCTGGCGATAGTGCTGCTGAGCCTGCGGGCGCTCCCCCTCCAGCGCGGAGCGCCCCGACCGGCGGCGCCCGCCGGAGGCGGCCGGGCCCCGCTCTCGCTGCTGCTCGCGGGGGCCTACATCCTCTTCGTCTCGGTGGGCATGTTCGACCTCCTTCCCTACCGGCTGGCCGGGGCCCCCTTCAACCTCCCGCCCGGCGTCGCCGACCTGGTCTACCTGGGATTCGTGCCGGCGACGTTCACGGGGGTCATCGCCGGCCGCGCCATCGACCGCTTCGGCCAGCGCCCGGTCATACTCGCCACCGCCGCGGCCGCGATCCTGCTGATGCTGCTCGGCCTGCTCGCCTCCTTCGCCGCCCTGCTGGTGGCGGCGACCGCCGCCATCTGCGCCACCGTCGCCCTTCATGTCGCCCACAGTGGGGCTGCGGCGGCGTACGGACGGGCGGGGGTCGGCCGCTACCTGGCCGCCTACTACGTGGGCGGCGCGGTGGCGGCGCCCCTGATGGCGGCCACCTACCTGCGCTGGGGCTGGGCCGGGGTGGTCCTGCCGCTCTGCCTGACGACGCTGATCGTGGGGCTACTGGCGGCTGCCCGCCAGCAGGCCGACGGTCCCCAGAGTCAGCAGCTCGATCCGCGGCTCAACCCAGCCCGCCCCCCGGGCTAGCTCGACCAACTCCTGCGGCGTCCGGTAGGAATCAACCGTGTCGCTCAGGTAGCGGTAGGCCTGCGGCTGGCCTGAGAGCAGGCCCCCGATCCGGGGCAGGCCGTGCTTCAGGTACGCCCGGTAGGCGCCGCCGACTGGGCCGGGCCGGGGCCTGACGAACTCCAGGACCACCGCCCGGCCCCCCGGCCGGAGCACCCGGGCCATCTCCGCCAGGCCCCGGCCGGGATCGGCGAAGTTGCGCAGACCGAAGGCGACCGTGACGGCGTCGAAGGAGGCGTCCGCGAACGGCAGCCGCAGCGCGTCGGCCTGGACGTAACGGGGCCCGGGTGCGTGCTCGGCGGCCACGCCCAGCATCCCGGCGCTGAAGTCGAGGCCGACGACCAGGCCCCTCTCCCCCGCCCGCCGTCTCAGCTCCAGCGAGAGCCGGCCGGACCCGCAAGCCACGTCCAGGGCCCGGCCGCCCTCCCCCAGGGCGCCGGCGGCCGCGGCCCGCCGCCGCCAGCGCCCGTCGACGCCCCCGGAGAGAACAGTGTTGAGCAGGTCGTAGCGGCCGGCCAGCCTGTCGAACATGGCCTGGACGGCGAAGGGGTCGGGCTCAGGCACCCCGGGCGCGCCAGGCCCGCA
Source organism: Candidatus Dormibacterales bacterium (assembly GCA_038253595.1). Classification (GTDB taxonomy): domain Bacteria; phylum Chloroflexota; class Dormibacteria; order Dormibacterales; family Dormibacteraceae; genus JBBSHA01. The sequence goes on along the minus strand of JBBSHA010000163.1, from coordinate 535 downwards.
ACAGAGCGGCCTCCCTGTCCGGGGCCAGGCCGCCCGGCCGCCGGACCCGGCCGCCGGCCTCAGTGGGTGCGGGCGGCTCCGGCCGCGACTCGGCCCAGGCCCGGGTGGCCGCCACCGTTGCAGCGAGGTCCCGAATGCGCAGGCCCTCGGCCAGGGCCCGGTCGATCGGCATCAGCAGGGCGCCCGCCACCGCCGGCACCCACAGCGGCATCTCCGAGTAGGGCTCGAGGCCCTGCTCGAGCAGCCAGGCCTCGTCCTCGATCCAGGTCACAGGCCCACCTCCGCAGCTCTCGAGCACCGCGCCCAGGGTCAGCCGGCGCTCCGGACCGCTGACGTTGTACGTCCCGCCCCGTCCCCTCTCGGCCATCGTCACGATCCAGTCCGCCTCGTCGCGGACGTCGATCAGCTGGATCTCACGGCCGGGCTCGCTCGGGCCCAGGATGTCGCCTCCCCGGGGCATCCGCAGGACCCAGTAGGTGAAGCGCTCGGAGACGTCGTGGGGGCCGACGATCAGCCCCGAGCGGACGTTCAGCGC
>JBBSHA010000162.1:0-5711 GCA_038253595.1 Candidatus Dormibacterales bacterium | reverse complement strand
TTCGCGATCGCCGACGCGACCAGCCTCACCGAGGCCGGCTATGTCGGCGAGGACGTGGAGAACATCCTGCTCCGGCTGATCCAGGCGGCCGACTTCGACATCAGCCGGGCCGAGCGCGGGATCATCTACATCGACGAGATCGACAAGATCGCGCGCAAGTCGGACAACCCCTCGATCACCCGCGACGTGTCGGGGGAGGGGGTCCAGCAGGCGCTGCTCAAGATCCTCGAGGGGACCGTCGCCAACGTTCCCCCCCAGGGCGGCCGCAAGCACCCCCACCAGGACTTCATCCAGATCAACACCACCAACATCCTGTTCGTCTGTGGGGGAGCGTTCGACGGCCTGGAGAGGATCATCGAGCAGCGCATCGGGCGCAAGTCGATCGGGTTCGGCTCGCCCGCGACCAAGCTTGCCAAGCGTGAGAAGGCGGAGATCTTCTCACTGCTCCAGCCCGAGGACCTGCTCAAGTACGGCTTCATCCCCGAGTTCATCGGCCGCCTCCCGATCACGGTGACCCTGCATCCGCTCGACGAGTCCGACATCGTCAAGATCCTCACCGAGCCCAAGAACGCGCTGGTCAAGCAGTACCAGAAATTCTTCAACCTGGACAACGTCGAGCTCAACTTCGAGGCCGGCTCCCTGGAGGCCATCGCCGAGAAGGCGGTCGGCCGCGGCACGGGGGCCAGGGCCCTGAAGTCGATCATCGAGGAGGTGCTCCTCAACACGATGTTCGAGATCCCCTCCCGACCTGACATCAAGCGCTGCCTGATCACAGCCGATTCGATCCGCAACCAGTCCGAACCCGAGTTCGAGTACTCGGAGGCCGGGGACAGCCCGCCGCACCTGGTCGGGGAGTCGGCGTAGGGCTTCGTCGGGCCGTGGCCCGCGGCTCAGCTCGGAGCCTGCCGGCGTGGCCGGATCGATGGCCGAGACGGCGCCGAGCGGTTAGACTGACGGGCATCATGCGCCGCACGGAGGTCCTCGCAGACGTATCCGGGCCGGCGCCCGCTCGCTGAACCGAGGACACCGCGCGCGCCGGCTCCCCAGCTCGAAGGTAGAAGCACGCCCCTGAACGATCCCATGCCGTCCGCCTACGATTCGCAGGCCGTCGAGGCTGGCTGGTACGCGCGCTGGGAGGCGGCCGGCCTCTTTCGTGCCGACGCCGCCAGCGGCAAGCCCCACTACTCGATCGCGGTGCCCCCGCCCAACGTCACCGGGGAGCTGCACCTGGGCCACGCCACCAACGGCACCATCCAGGACGTCTGGGCCCGCTACCGGCGGATGACGGGCTACGAGGTGCTCTGGCTGCCCGGCACCGACCACGCCGCGATTGCCACCCAGAACGTGATCGAAAAGCAGCTGGAGAGGGAGGGCACGACCAAGGAGGAGCTGGGCCGGGAGGCGTTCGCGGAGCGGGTGGAGAGCTGGTACGCGAGTGTGGGCGACACGATCATCGGTCAGTTCAAGCAGCTGGGTGCCTCGCTCGACCATTCGCGCACCCGGTTCACCATGGACCCGGCCTACGTGCGGGCGGTCCGCACCGCGTTTGTCCGCTACCACCAGCGAGGCCTGCTCTATCGAGGTCCCCGGATCGTCAACTGGTGTCCCCGCTGCATGTCCGCCATCTCCGACCTCGAGGTCGACTGGCAGGAGCACGAGGACACGCTCTACCAGCTGGCCTACGACGTGGAGGGGGAGCCGGGAGCCGAGGTCGTGATCGCGACGGTGCGGCCGGAGACCATCCTGGCCGACACCGGGGTCGCCGTGCACCCGGACGACGAGCGCTACCGGGCGCTGGTCGGCCGCTACGCGCGGCTCCCGCTGGTCGGGCGCCGGCTGCCCATCGTCGCCGACCCGGCCGTGACCCCGGACTTCGGCACCGGCGTCCTCAAGGTGACCCCCGGCCACGACATCGTCGACTGGGAGATCGGCGAGCGCCACGGCCTGCCGGTGATCAACGGCATGCACCTGGACGGCCGGTTGAACGTGCCTGAGACGCCCGCCTACGACGGGCTGCCGGCGCTCGAGGCGCGGGCCCGGGTGATCGCCGACCTGGAGCGCGAGGGTAGGGTGCACGCCGCCACTCCCTACCGCCACGAGGTCGGCCACTGCGACCGCTGCGGCACGGTGCTCGAGCCGCTGGTCTCCGAGCAGTGGTTCCTGCGCATGGGGGAACTGGCCCGGATGAGCCTCGACTCGAGCGCCCGGGGCGGCGTCCGCTGGCATCCCGAGCGCCACGAGCGCACCTACCTCGACTGGCTGCGCGGCATCCGGGACTGGTGCGTCAGCCGCCAGCTGTGGCTGGGCCACCGGATCCCCGTCTACACCTGCGCCAACGGCCACCTCAGCGCCGCGGTGGAGGCGCCGGCCGTCTGCCCGGAGTGCCCCTCGAACCGGTTCACCGAGGACCCCGACGTGCTCGACACCTGGTTCTCGTCCGCCCTCTGGCCGTTCGCCACGCTGGGCTGGCCCGACGACACCCCGGACCTGCGTGCCTTCTACCCGACCTCCCTGAACACGACGGCCCGCGACATCATCAACCTCTGGGTGACGCGGATGATCTTCAGCGGCCTGGAGTTCATGGAGGAGCCGCCGTTCGCCGACGTCATCATCCACGCCACCATCCAGACGTCCGACGGGCGCCGGATGTCGAAGTCGCTGGGAACCGGCGTCGACCCCCGCGAGGTGATCGCCGCCTACGGCGCCGACGCGCTCCGGGCCTGGGTGGCTCAGGTCGGGATGTCGAGCCAGGACGTCCGCTTCGACGAGAGCCGGATCGAGGGCTTCAAGCGCTTTGCCAACAAGCTCTGGAACGCCACCCGGCTGGTCCGGGGCGGCCTCGGCGCCGAGCCCGTGCCCAGGGTCGAGCCGGACGCCGAGCTGGAGCTCATGGATCGCTGGATCATGGCCCGGCTGCAGGCGACCGTGGCGGCCGTCACGGCGGGCATCGAGGGCTACGCCTTCCAGTCCGCGATCTCCGCGCTCTACGAGTTCGCCTGGCACGACCTCTGCGACTGGTACCTGGAGGCGGCCAAGTCCCGGTTGCGAGACGGCGACCCGGCGGCCCGCGCAGTCAGCCTCCATGTCCTGGACGTGCTGCTGCGCCTGCTCCACCCGTTCATGCCCTTCGTCACCGAGGAGCTCTGGCACCGGCTTCCGGGGGAGCGTGACTTCCTGCTCCGGACGGCCTGGCCAGAATCCGACCGCCGCTTCGACGACGCCGGCGGGACCCTGGCGGCCGAGGTCGAGCGTCACCTCCAGGGCACGGTCGAGGAGCTTCGCCAGTACCGCAAGACCTTGCGGCTGGCGCCCCGCGGGGGTCACGTTCTGATCCACCGGGCCCACGACGCCTCCTGGCGGCGGGCACTCGCCGACCTGGGGGCGGTGGAGGTCGTGACCGAGCTGCCGCCGGGGCCCCAGCTCGGCCTGGCCGAGGGGTTCGTGGTCTTCCCGATGCGCGCGCCGGCGGAGCCGCCGGTCCCGGCTCAGCGGCTGGCCCAGCTCGACGCCGACCTGGAGCGGGCCGACTCCAAGCTCGCCAACCCCGAGTTCGTGGCCCGGGCGCCGGCCGCGGTGGTGGAGAAGGAGCGGGCGCGGGCCGCCGAACTGCGCTCGCGGATCGCCCGTATGCGCGGACACTAGCCGCCGCATGCCTGCCGCCAGCCTGGTCGTCCCGCCCGCCCTGCTGCTGGCGGGCGCCGCGCTCTGCTGGGCCGGCAGCCGGCCCGGATTCCCCGGTGGCCGGGTGCCGGCGGCGACCGCCGCCTGGCTGGCCGCTGCCGTTCTCGCCGGGATCTGGCTCGGCGCCGGACGGGCGCCCCTCGAGCTGGGCGCCGGGGCGAGTCCGGCCGCGGCCCCGCTCGGCCTGAGGCTGGATGCGCTCAGCCTCGCGTGCGCCCTGGCCCTCCTCTCTCCGGCCGCCTTCGTGCTCACGTTCCGGCCTCCCGGGGCGGCCGAGGCCGGCCTCGGCCTGCTCGCGACAGCAGCCGGCGTGCTGCTGCTGGAGGCGGCCACCCTGATGCTGGCGGCGGTCGCGCTGGGTGCCTGCGTCAGCTTCGTCGCCGTCGCCCTAAGGTTGCGTGACGCCCCGGCGGCGAGCCGCTTCTGGATGCTGATGACGGCGGCCTGGCTGCTGCTGACCTGGGCGGCCGCCACCCTCGATGTGAGGTCGGGCACCACCGCCTTCGGCGCGGTGCCGGTCAGCGGCCTCACTGTGCCGATCTTCGTCCTGATCGCGGTGGCCGCCCTCCTGCTCTCGGGCCTGCTGCCGGCCGGTGCGTGGCCGGTCTGGGCCGGTCCGGGGCCAGGTTGGACCGCCGGCGCCCCGGTCGGCCTGCTCCTCCCACTCGGCCTCTACCTGCTGCTGCGCGCCTACGGCCTGGGTGGTGGCCAGTGGCCGGCCGGGTGGCTCAACGCCGCCCTCGCGATCCTCGGGACCGCCACGGCGGCGGCCGCCGCCGTCCGGGCCCAGGCGGCCGCCACTCGCCCCGCCTATCTCGCTGAGATGGTGGTGCTGGCGGGTGGCCTGGCCCTGTTCGGACTGGCGCTGGGGACGCCGCTCGGACTGGCCGCGGCGGTCAGCGGCGTGCTGGCCGCGGGCCTGCTAGCCGGGCTGGGCCCGGTCCTCCCCGCCGGAGCCGGACCCACCGCCCTGCTTGGCATCGCGGCCGCCGCTGGGCTGCCGCCGGCACTCGGCTTCGGCGCCCGCCTGCTGACCGAGCAGGCGGCCTTCGAAGCCGGCAACCTGGCCGGCCTGCTCGGCCTGGTGGCGGCCGGGGCGTGGCTGCTCGGGGTGGCCGCGGGCGGGCGGGCGCTCCGCCTGCCGGCGCCCGCCGCCCCCGCTCCCGGAAGCGCTGCCCGGCTGGGTGTGGCGGCGGTCGTGGTCCTGGGCGCGGGCCTCTCCCTGGTCGAGAGCCAGCTCGCCCTGCCGGCGGCGCGGGAGGTGCTGGGGGCACGAGCGGCGGCGCTGTCCACCGCCGGGGCGGGGGTGGCGACGGTGTCCGGGGCGTGGGCTGCGCTTCCGCTGGGTGCGCCCGTGCTCCTGGTGGGGGCCCTGATCGCGCTCCTCAGCCGCCCCCGCTGGGCCGGCCTGGCCGTGCCCGCCGGCGGCCCCGTGCCGGCGCCCCTCTTCCGGCTGCCGGCGGCGGACGGGCGCGCGGTGCCGAACCGGGTGGCGGCGGCGCGGGTACCCGCCGAGTACCGCAGTCTTCTCGACATGGACGCCCTCGAGGCGGCGATGGCTCACTCCCGGCCCTGGCTCTGGGTGGCGGTCGCCCTCGCCGTGGCGATCGCGGTCAACCGGTGACCGGGCTCGACCTGCTGGCAGCGGGCGGCGCCGGTCTGGGCTGGTTCGGCGCCGCCATCCTGACCCTGTCGGAGGCCCGGCGCGGCCTGGCTCTGGGGCTGGCGCTGGCCGCGCTCGGCCTCGCCCTGGCCCTGCTGGCCGGTGGCCGCACCCTGGAGGCGGTGGCCGTGGCGGCCGGAGGGGGCGCCGGCGCGGGGCTCCGCCTGCGGGACGGCGGCGGGTGGGGCATCCTGCCCCCAGGCTCGACACCGCGCCTGATCCTGGCCCTGGTGCTGCTGACCGCCGCGGTGTACACCGGCGGCACGCTGATCACCGATCCCGGGGCGCCCGCACGAGTCGCGGCCCTGGCCATTGGCGGCCAGTCCGCCGCGCGCCTGCTGACCACGGCCCGGCGCCCTGCCACGTT
>JBBSHA010000161.1:0-5721 GCA_038253595.1 Candidatus Dormibacterales bacterium | reverse complement strand
TCTCGACAAGTATCTGGATTCGGGGCCGCGGCGTGCCCGCTCAGCCGCTGCCTGCCGGGTGCCAGGGGTCGCTGCTGAGGACCAGGGTGAAGGGTCCTTCGTTGTCCAGGCTGACCACCATCGGTGCCCCGAAGCTCCCGCTCCGGGTGGGGACGCCGTGCTCGGCCAGGCTCTGAGCAAAGAGCTCGCAGAGGCTGCGTGCAAGCTCGGGGTCGGCGGCGCCCGTGAACCCGGGACGGCGGCCGCGGCCGGCATCAGCGAAGAGGGTGAACTGGGATACGACCAGCGCCTCCCCGCCCACATCCAAGAGGCCGAGGTCGGTCCGACCCGCCGCGCCGGCGAAGATGCGCAGGAGCGCCACCTTGCCGGCCAGCTTGGCCACGGCCGCCTCGGTGTCGGCGGGCGCGGCACCGACCAGGATGACGAGCCCTCGCCCGATCGCGGAGAACGCCTCGCTCCCGTCCGGCCCCGGCCAGCTGACGCGGGCCCGCGTCACCCGCTGGATCACCAGCCTCATCAGGCCGCTTCTCGACTTCGCCGGGGCCGGCCCGGCCACGAAGATCGCGTGACGACCAGCTGACCAACCCCCCGTCCCAACCACCCACCCGGTGGGCTTTCCTGGTGGGGCTGCCAGCGTGGTCGGTCCGGCCCCCCGGGCGCAAGATTGCCGGTTAAGCGGACGGCACCAGCCACCGGGCAAGGTCGGCGAAGACCTCGTCCGCGTCGAGGTCGTTGAAGGGCTCGTGAAAGCGGTCCGGGTAGGAGCGAGTGACGTGGGCCACGGTGGCGGAGCGCTCGAAACGGCGGCTGCCCTCGGGGTCGATCAGCCGGTCCTGCTCGGACACCAGCAGGTAGAAGGGCACCTCGAGTTCGGCCGCCCGGGCCAGGCAGTCGGCGCTGGCCGTCATCCACTCGGTGTAGAGGCGGGCCGAGATCTTGTCGTGAACCAGGGGGTCCTCCCGGTAACGGGTGACCACAGCCGGGTCCCGGGAGACGGTGGCCGGGTTGACCTCGTTGCTGAGGGTCAGTCCCGGCGCCACCCGGCTGGCCAGGCGCCCGAGCGCGACCTTGGCGCCCGAGACCTTGACGGCGGGCACGAAGGCCGGGTTGGAGAGCGCGAAGCGAGCCGGCCGGAGCGCGCCGGCGAGGATCGCGCTGGTGACCACCACCCCGCCGAACGAGTGGCCCAGCGGCACCACCTCGCGGCCCGGCGAGTGTTCCTCGACCAGTTGCCGGAAACCGACCAAATCCTCGATCCAGCGGCTCCAGGAACTGACGTGGCCGCGCGATCCGTCACTGCGGCCCATCCCGCGCAGGTCGACCGCGAAGGTCGAGATGCCGTGCCCGAGCATTGCCGCCGCCAGCCGGTCGTAGCGGCCCGAATGCTCGCCCAGGCCGTGGACGACCGCCAGGCTGAGCACCGGCTGCGGCGCTGTCCAGGACCTCCAGAACAGCTCGGTCCCGTCGGCAGACCGAAACCGACCCTCGGCCGGGGCCGGGTCAGCGGCCAAGGTGCTTCATCGCACGCAGGATCTTGAGGGCCTCCTGCTCGGCCTCCAGCAGCGTCGGTGCGTAGGCGCGCAGCCCGAACAGGCCGTAACCCCACTGCGACTCGCGAGCCGGGGCTTGCCAGTTCAGCCGGTGGGCGGGGGGATAGAACATGATCGCCTGACCATCCACTTTCTTGATCACCGCCCGCCGCGCCAGCATCTCCTCGAGCGAGTTGCCCGAGGGCAGGCGGCCGCCCCGAAATTCGAGGTAGCGGAGCTTGGCCAGCGGGTTGTCCTCGTCCCGCACCACGGCGCGGACGCCGTATTCGGCGCTGAGATCGCGCAGGAAGAGGGTCAGGACCAGGGCGTCGGTCTCGTCGCCGGCCGTCTTCAGAAATCCGGCCGCGGCGACGTCCTGGCCCTCGGCATCGCGCACGTGGCGGAGGAACTCCATTTCGAACAGGCCCACCGAGCGGGAGGTGGCGGCCCAGGGCGCGTCACCTCGCCAGGTCCGCGCCCCGGTCAGCGCGGCGAACTGCTGCTCGACCCTCTCCACCCGTTCGGCCGGAAGGCCGTGCAGACGATGATGAAGGATCCGGGCCACCAGTAAAGCCTAGCCGCTGGCAATTCGGAGCAGCCTCACGCTGTGGGCGGCGACCGGCAGCAGAGCCCCGTCCGCCAGGCCCTTCAGGTCGCGGCGCGCCCAGAGATCGCGGCACCCCTCCAGGCCGGGTGCTCGAAGCGGGATCTCCCGGGCCTCGGCCGTCCAGTTGAAGACCGCCAGCACGTCCCCCCGGCGCCAGTGCGAGGCGGGCAGATCCGCCACCCCCGGCTCCCAGTCCGGGATGGCGGGCGAGCCACCTGCCAGCTGCAGGACCTCGGGGTTGGTCAGCAGGGCCAACCGCTCGCCGTCCAGCGCCCGCAGGTCGTCCCCCGCGAAGAAGGGACCGCCGGTCAGCGCGGAGAGGGTGACCAGCTGCCTGCCCTGCTCGAGGGTCAGGTTGCCACCCACCAGCGCGACGTCGGGATCGAGGTGGAACCAGTGATGGAGGCACTGGCGGGCACCCGCGTTGCGCGCCACCCAGGTCACCTCGTCGCCAAAGATGGTCGGCCTGGGGGCACCGGTCTCGAAGTCGTAGATGGGGCTGGCGACGTCCTGACCCACCCGGCAGCCCTCGACCAGCCCGACCATCGGCAACAGCGGCGCCCCGCAGGCGAGGATGTACGCGTCGCGGACACCCTCCCGAATCGCCTGGATGCCCTGGCGCAGGGCCCGGCTGCCAGCGTAGCCGCCCGCGTACAGAAAATCGATCTTGAAGTAGCGGACGCCGTCCTCGTAGAGCCGGCGGTACATCGCGCGCAGGTGGCGCAGCACGTCGGGGTGGCGGGCGTCGAGGACGTGCATGGGCCCGAAGACGGCGTGCCTGGGGTCGATGCCGCGGACGCCGGTGGTCGGGTCCTGGACGAACCAGGCCTCCGGCGCGGTGCGGGCGAGGTCAGCGCCGGCGCTGACCAGGAAGGGGGCCGTCCAGGCCCCCAGAACCTGGTCCCGGTCGGCCAGGTCCCGGGCCAGCGCGGCCAGCCCGCCAGGAAACTTGCGGTTCGGGATCCAGTCCCCGTAGGCCTCCTGCCAGCCGTCGTCAACCTGGATCAGGCGGTAACCGAGCTCGCCATCACCGGCGCCCAGGATGGCGGCGTTGGCGAGCACGTCCTCCCGCGCGACCCAGGGCCCGAAGTGGTACCAGCTGAGCCAGCCCCGAGGCGGGCCGGCCGCGGGTTCCACCCGTCCCAGGAGAGCGCTCAGGGCCGAGGTCACGTCCCGATCCGCCGTCAGCGCCAGCTGCTCGCTGTGCCAGGTCGTGCCGGCCGACCCCTCCCACAGGACCGGAGCCGGGTCGAAGCCCTCCGGCTCACACCAGAGCAGCCGCAACTCGCCCTCCCGGTGCACGCAGCGCAGCGCCGATGCGGCGGCGCTCAGGCCCGCCGCCGCCAGTCCGCCGCCTGTGGCGCCGGCCAGGCCAACTGTCCACCAGGACTCCCGGGTGACCGGCTTGCCGGTGGCCGTGAGGCCACCGAGCCGGGCGTGGCCGGCCGGATCCCAGGACTGGTGCCCGCTGTAGAGCATCCATTCCGGCTCCGATCCGTTGACCAGCGGCCGGCCGGTGACGCCAACCTCCAGCACCTGTACCGGCTCCAGGGCGGAAACCGAGATCTCCACGAACACCTGATCCCCCTCGAGGCGGATCAGGGCATCCACGCAGAGCGGCCCGCAGGCGGCTGCGTAGTGGCCGGCCTCAGCCGTCCCCGCCAATCTCCGGGAGCGATGCTCGCTACCGTCCTTCAGCCGGCAGTAGGCCGACAGCGACCTCAACTCGAACGCATCCCCCCAGGCGAGGTCGAGCCGGCCTCCTACCGTGACGAGGCGGGCGACTTCGGACATTGAGTGGATTCTACGTTTGAGGGGGAGCCCGGCCCTCGCTCATCGCGGCCGCCTGCCAGGGGGGCGCCTCCACCCGTAGGGGCAGGCGTTCGGCCCCAGCGGCGAGCAGGAACTGGCCTCGGCGGGCCGCCTCCAGCGAGGCCCGCTGCTCGTCGCTGAGATCGAAGGCGAGCTGCAGCCGGGCCGCCTCTCCGGGCCGCTGGGCGCCGAAGAAGTGCAGAGCCGGGTTGGTCGCGACGACCGCCCCATCCTCGCTGGAGAGCAGATCCCCGGGGTTCTGGGTGGCGAAGGCGAGGGCGCCGTCGTACTTGCGTATGCGCCGGGCCAGAGAGACCACGAAGCGGCGGATGGACGGCTCCTCGAACAGCAGCCCAAGCTCGTCCACGATCAGGAGCCGGCGTCGATCCCGGCGCTTGATCCGCGCCCAGAGCGCCTCGGCCAGGAGGTAATGGACGGGCGCCACCATCTCGGCCCGGAGCTCGCGCATCCCGAAGACGATCAGGGGTGCCTCCAGGTCGACCGTGGTCGGACGGCTGAACATCTGGCCCAGGCTGCCGTTGACCCAGCGGCGGAGGATGCGCGCCGCCCGCGAGTCGGGATCCAGCCGGGCCGCCACGTCGGCCAGGAGCGGCTCCCCAACCTCTCCGAACGCGGCCCGGACGGCTGCCTCGAGGTCCGCCCGCTCACCCTCGTCGAGACCACCGCAGACCACCGCGCAGAGATCGACGGCGTCGGCCACGGCTGGCCCCAGCGACGCCTCGTCGGCGCCGCCGCCCCGGATGTCGAGCACGTTGAGCGAGTGTCCGGAGCCGAGAGCCAGGCACACGTCGAGCCCACCCAGCCGCCGGGCCAGGGCCCCGTATTCGTGTTCCGGGTCGACGATCAGGACCTGGGCGCCCAGGCCCATGGCGCCCATGGCCAGGGTTGACAGCAGGTACGTCTTGCCGGCCCCCGAGTGGCCGAACACCCCGATAGTGGCGTTGACGTAGCGGCGATCGTCGAAGGGATTGACCTGGACCGGCTGGCCGGTATGGCGCGCGCTCCCGAGCACCAGGCCGGACGGGTCCTGAAGATCGGCGTGGAACCAGGGGAACAGGGTCAGGAGCGAGGAGGTGTCGAGCACGCGATAACGAGCCAGGGGATCGCGGCCCAGGGGCCGGGTGGAGAGGCGGCCCTCGGCCTGCCGGAAGTGGCAGGGGGAGAGCAGGCAGAGAGCGGATCGCGCCGCCGACTCGACGGCCTCGCTGGCCGCGGCCAACGCCGCTTCCGACGCCGTTGTCAGCGTCAGGTAGGTGGCGACGTGAAAGGCGCTCTCCTCGCCGGCCGCGAGCCGGCGCTGGAGCTCGGCTGCCGCCGCCAGGCCGCCGCCCAGGTGGGGATCGCCCAGCCCTGACATCTGGCTGCCCAGCTGCGCGGCGCGCATACGCACCAACTGCTTTTGCAGGAACTGGATCATCCAGTCACCGGGCAGCCGCTGAGCGTGCCAGCTGAGGGCGAGGCGGTGGCCAGGCGCCGCCAGCCGGAGCAGCCAGCCCGGCTCCAGCTCTCCGCCCGGGAAACGCGCCAGCGACCAGGTCCGGTGGCACCCTGCCGGGTCCCGGAACAGGGTGCGCTCCTCGAGTCCGTAGGGAGGGTCGGAGTCAGGCGCCGGGGCCGGGCACGAGGCGCTCAGGCCGGCCGCCTCCAGCCCGCGCAGCAGACCGGGACGCGCCGCCCCGGAGGTGACCAACCGGACCGTCACCCTCCGCGCCGACGCGCGCTCCGCGAGCTCGTCGGCGAACGCCAGGTCGG
>JBBSHA010000160.1:0-5782 GCA_038253595.1 Candidatus Dormibacterales bacterium | reverse complement strand
GCGGCCAAGTTTCTACTTCGTGACCGGGACTCGAAGTTCTGCGCAGCCTTCGACGAGGTCTTCCGAAGCGAGGGCGTAAGGGTAATCCGGCTGCCCTTCCGGGCTCCGCGCGCCAATGCCTTCGCCGAGCGCTGGGTTGGCACGGTGCGACGGGAGCTTCTGGACCACGTTCTCATCTTCGGTGCCGATCACCTCGAGAGCGTCCTTCGCGAGTTCCTCCGCCACTATCACCAGGCTCGCCCTCACCAAGGCCTCCTGCAAGTGCCGCCGGACCCAGCACCGGTCCTACCCCTTCCCCCGGTGCGACTGAATCAGATCGTGCGCAGGGACCGACTCGGGGGACTGATCCACGAGTACGAGCGGGCGGCTTGATTGAGATGACGCGGCGTGCTTAACGGCACAGGGAGCGGTGGCGGCCTGCCGGGCCCGCGCCGGAGCCGTCCACGCCCTGGCCCTGGCAGCGGCGGCCTGGGCCAACTACTGGGAGCTGCGCCTGGAGGCCGAGAAGCTCCTCGGTCTCAGGCGTTCAGGAGCCGCTGGAGATCGGAGGCGGTGATCGGGGCCGAGCCTTCGAGCATCAGCTCGGCGAACGCCTCCAGGAAGCGGGCGAGGCGCTCATCGTCCAGGCTCGCGGCGGTCTCCAGCACCGCCGCCGCGGCGTCCGCCTCACCGGGGGCCAGGGTGGCCGCCAGCATCGCGTCGAAGCCCTCCGGGAGCGGGTTGGCGGGCACCTCGGCGGGCACCCGGCGAGTCTATAGAATCGTCCCGATGCAGCCGGTCGCGATCGGTGACGTTCTCTGGGAGCCGGCCCCCGAGGTTGTCGAGCACAGCCGCCTGCGCCGCTTCATGGACTCCCACGGAGTATCCGGCCTGCCCGAGCTGATGGAGCGCTCGACCAGCGACCTGGAGTGGTTCTGGGACGCCGCCGTCAAGGACCTGGGTATCGACTTCTACCGCGGCTACGACCGGGTCGTCGACACCTCGGACGGCATCCCCTGGACGCGCTGGTTCCCGGGCGCCGAGATGAACATCATTGCCAGCTGCCTGGAACAGCACGTCCGGGGGCCGGCCCGCGACAAGGTCGCGCTGATCTGGGAGGACGAGGCCGGCGAGGTCCGCCGCCTCACGTACGCCGACCTCGACCGCGAGGTGGACCGCGTCGCCCGGGCCCTGCGCGGGCTGGGTGTGGAGGCGGGCGAGCGGGTCGGCATCTTCATGCCCCTCTGCCCCGAGGTGGCGATCGCCGTGCTCGCCTGCGCCAAGCTGGGCGCCGTCTTCATCCCCCTCTTCAGCGGCTACGGCGCCGGGGCGATCGCCGACCGCCTCAACGACGGCGGCGTCAAACTCCTGGTCTGCGCCGACGGCTTCCGGCGCCGGGGCCAGGTGGTGGCGATGAAGGAGGTCGCCGACGAGGCGCTGCTGCGCTGCCCCAGCGTCGAGCACCTGGTGGTCCACCGCCACGTGCACCGGGAGATGCCCTGGAAGCACGGGCGCGACCGGCTCTGGGAGACGCTGGTGGAGGACGCGGCCGGCCCCACCGCGGAACCGCTGGAGGCGGCCCGGCTGGAAGCCGAGAGCCCGCTCATGGTGATCTACACCAGCGGCACCACCGGCAAGCCCAAGGGCGCCGTCCACGTCCATGGCGGGTTCCCCGTCAAGGCCGCCCAGGACATGGCCCACGGCTTCGACATGCAGGCGGACGACACCATCTTCTGGTTCACGGACATCGGCTGGATGATGGGGCCCTGGCTGATCCTGGGGAGCCTGATCCTGGGCGGCACCATGGTGCTCTTCGAGGGCACCCCCGACCACCCCCGCCCCGACCGGCTCTGGCAGGTGGTCGCCGACCACCGGGTGACCATCATGGGAGTCTCCCCGACCCTGGTCCGGGGCCTGATGGGCGCCGGCAACGAGCATCCCCGCCGCCACGACCTCTCCAGCCTGCGCATCCTCGGCGGGACGGGCGAGCCCTGGAACCCGGAGCCGTTCCACTGGTTCTTCAAGGAGATCGGAGGCGGCCGGCTGCCCGTCATCAACTACACCGGCGGGACCGAGATCTCGGGCGGCATCCTCTGCGGCAACGTCCTCAGCCAGCTCCGCGCCTGCTCGTTCGCGGGGCCGCTGCCGGGCATGGCCGCCGACGTCGTCGACGAGCGTGGTGAGAGCGTCCGCGAGCAGGTCGGCGAGCTGGCGATCCGCCAGCCCTGGCCGGGCATGACGCGCGGCTTCTGGGGCGACCGCGAGCGCTACCTGGAGACGTACTGGAGCCGGTTCGAGGGGGTCTGGGTGCACGGAGACTGGGCCTACGTGGCCGGCGACGGGCTCTGGTACGTCCTCGGCCGCTCGGACGACACCATCAAGGTCGCCGGCAAGCGCCTGGGCCCGGCCGAGGTGGAGTCGGTGCTGGTCGCCGACCCGGCCGTGGCCGAGGCGGCCGCGATCGGGGTCCCCGACGAGCTGAAGGGGGAGGCGCTGGTCTGCTTCGTGGTGCTGCGGGCCGGCGCCGCGACTGGTCCCGAAACGGCCGAACGCCTGCGGGACCTGGTCGCGGCCGTGCTGGGCAAGCCGCTCCGCCCGAAGGCCGTCAACTTCGTCGCCGACCTGCCCCGGACCCGGAATGCCAAGATCCTGCGCCGGGTGGTGAAGGCGGTCTACCTGGGCCTGGAGCCGGGTGATCTGTCCGCTCTCGAAAACCCGGCCGCCCTGGACGCCATCAGCGCCTCCCGTGGATAGCGCCCGCGCCGGCGCCTGAACAGTGACCCCGAGCGCCGCCTGAGCCGCCGCGACTGGCTCCACCTGGCCCTGCTCTGGCTCGGCGGCTTCGATCTCCGGGTCACCCTGCTGGCGGTGCCCCCGGTGATCCCCGCCATCCACCGCAGCCTGGGCCTGGACGAGAAGGGGGTCGGCCTCCTGACCGGGCTGCCGGTCCTGCTGCTGGCCGCGGTCGCCATCCCCGGCGCCCTCCTGATCGCGCGCCTGGGCACCCGCCGCGCACTGCTCACCGGCCTCCTGGCGGTGGCGGTGGCGGGCGGCCTGCGGGGTGTCGGGATCAGCCTGGGCGTGCTCTTCGCGGCCACCCTGGTGATGGGCGCCGGGGTCGCCGTCAGTCAGCCCGGGTACCCGGCACTGGCCCGGGAGTGGTTCCCGGCCCGGGTCGGGATGGCCACCGCCGTCTACTCCAACGGGCTGCTGGTGGGCGAGCTGGTCCCCGCCTCCCTGACCGGGCCGTTGGTGCTGCCCGCGCTGGGCTCCAGCTGGCCGCTCAGCTTCGCCTTCTGGTCGCTGCCGGTGCTGCTCACGCTGGCTGTGATGCTGGTGCTGACAGCCCACCCGGCGCCCGACCCGAGCGCCGCCCCGGGGCGGTGGTGGCCCGACTTCCGAAGCCGACAGACCTGGCAGATCGGGTTGGTAATGGGCTGCGCCTCGGCCGCCTACTTCGGCATCAACAGCTTCCTGCCCGACTTCGTCCGCGCCGCCCACCACCCGGACCTCAAGGACCCCGCCCTGGCCGCGCTCAACACCTGCCAGCTGCCCGCCTCTCTGCTCGTCCTGGCCCTGCCCGAGCGCCTGGTCGCGCGCCGGGCGCCCCTGATCGGCATCGGCCTGGTGCTGGCCGCCTCGACGCTCGGAATCATCCTCATGCCCGGGGCCTGGGTCGTCTTCTGGGCGGGGCTGGCGGGCTTCGCCGCCGGCCTCTCGCTGGTGCTGGTGCTGGCGCTGCCGGCGATCCTGGCGGCGCCCGGCGAGGTGGCCCGCTTCAGCGCCGGCATCTTCGTGAACATCTCCACGTTCTCAGTCGCCGGTCCGCTGGCCGGGGGCGCCGCCTGGGACCTGTCCGGGCGGCCGGCCGCCGCGTTCGCGGTCCTGGGCCTGGGCGGCCTGCTGATGGCCGGGCTCAGCGCCACCCTGCCCCTGGGGCCGGTCAGCGGGGCGGCTGCCCGGCCTCCAGCGGGCGCGGGGCCCTGACCTCGGAGATCCCCGCCAGCTCGTCGGGGCGGACCGGGATCCGGCCCAGCCGGTGCCCGGTGGCGACCCTCATGGCGGCCGCCACCGCGGCCGGGGAGGCGATCAGCGGCGGCTCCCCGACCCCCTTGGCACCGTAGGGAGCGTCCGGCTCGGCATCCTCGACCAGCACCGAGGTGATCGCCGGCATGTCGAGGGTGGTCGGCAACAGGTAGTCGGTGAAGGAGGCGTTGCGGATCAGGCCGTCCCGGGTCTGGATCTCCTCCATGGTGGCGAGGCCGACGCCCTGGGCCACCGCCCCCTCGATCTGGCCGTGGACCTGGAGCGGGTTGATCGCCCGGCCGATGTCTTGGGCGGTGGCGACCTGGACCACCCGCGCCAGCCCGGTCTCGGGGTCGACGTCCACCACTGCCCGCTGAGCCACGTACATGAACGCCAGGTGGGCGTCGCCCTGGCCGTTCTCGTCCAGCCCCGAGGTCGCCCGATGGTGGTTCTCCCGCTCCACCTCGACCGGCTCGTCCAGCAGCGCCGCCAGGGGCGCCAGCGGGGTTCCCTCCTCGTCGAGGACATGGCCCTGGCCGAGCGAGCGGCCCGGCGGCCCGGCCCGCCGCAGCAGCTCGTCGCGGACCCCCCGGGCCGCCTTCTGCACCGCGCCCCCCGTCATCCAGGTCTGGCGCGAGGCCGACGATGAGCCGGCGTCGCCGCTCAGGGTGTCGCTGGGCGCGATCTCCACGCTGGCCACCCCCAGCTCGGTGCGCACGATCTGCTGCATGATCGTGACCAGGCCCTGGCCGACCTCGGCGGCGGCCGTCTTGACGGTGGCCACCGCCTTGTCGCCGCGGCGCTCGATCCGGACCCGCGCGGTGGAGTAGTCGTCGCTCCCCTCGGAGAAGGCGATGTTCTTGTAGCCGATGGCGTAGCCCACCCCCCGCCTCACATGGTGGAGCTCGGCCAGGTTGCCGGCCCCCCCCGGAAGCGCCATCCTCTCGCTCGCCGGCGGCGGCAGCGGGAGGCCGGCGCAGAGCTGGATCAGGCGCTCGACCGGGGCCGAGCCGGTGACCAGCTGACCGGTCAGCAGCCGGTCGCCGGGACCCACAACGTTGCGCAGGCGGAGCGCGCCCGGGTCCATGCTCAGGGCCTCCGCAAGCCGGTCCATCTGGGACTCGTGGGCGAAGCAGGTCTGGGTGGCGCCGAAGCCGCGCATGGCGCCGTTCACCATGTGGTTGGTGCGGGCCGCCCCGCACCACATCAGCGCGTTGGGCACCCGGTAGGGACCGGCGCCGAAGCAGAGCGCGTTGGCGACCACCGCATGCGAGGAGGAGGCGTAGGCTCCCCCGTCGAGCACGATGGTGGCCCGCACGAAGACCAGGTTGCCGGCCCGGTCGGCCCCATGCGCGTACCACATCTGGGCCGGGTGGCGGTGGACGTGGCCGACGAAGGACTCCTCGCGGCCGTAGGACATCTTCACCGGCCGCCCCGCGCGAAGGGCGAGCAGGCAGGCGTGGATCTGGATCGAGATGTCCTCACGGGCCCCGAACGCCCCGCCCACACCCGCCAGCCGGAGCCGGACCGCCGCGTCCGGCAGCGCCAGGCAGTCGGCGACCTGGCGAAGGTCGACGTGGAGGGACTGGGTCGCGATCCAGAGGTCGATGCCGCCCTCCCGGTCGGGGATCGCCAGCCCCGCCTCGGGCCCGAGCGGGGCCTGGTCCTGCTGGCCGACCTCGTAGTAGCCCTCCACCACGACCGGCGCCGTGGCGGCCGGGTCGCCTCTGCGGAGGACCAGGTTGCGCAGCGTCTCGCCGCGGACCAGCGCCTCGAG
>JBBSHA010000159.1:0-5816 GCA_038253595.1 Candidatus Dormibacterales bacterium | reverse complement strand
GGGTGCCGATGCCGCCGCCCTGGCGGTGGTAGTCCCAGGCCCCGATCAGGCGCGGCAGCAGGTGGTGGAGCTGGGCCGACTCGACCTGGAGGCTGCCCTCCCGGGTCCGGGCGTGCTGGGCGAAGATGTCCAGGATCAGCTCGGTGCGGTCGACCACCCGGGTCTTCAGCTCCTTCTCCAGGTTGCGCTGCTGGCGGGGGCTCAGGTCCTCGTTGCAGATGAGGAGGTCGTAGGCCAGCTCCAGCTTCTGGTCGGCGATCTCGGCCACCCTGCCCTTGCCGACGAAGAGGCCGGGCTCGACCGCTTCGCGGCGCTGGATCTCGCTGGCCACCACGTCGCCGCCGGCGGTGCCCGTAAGCTCCGCCAGCTCGCGCATCTGCTCCTCCAGCGCCGCCGGCGAGGTCCCGGGTAGGAGCACCCCCATCAGGTAGGCGCGCTCGCGGCGGGGGGTCGTAGTGATCATTTCAGCTGGCCTCCGAGATAGGTCAGGATACTGGGCACCGGATCGGCCTCGACGTCGAACCACGTGATCCGGGGATCCCGGCGCAGCCAGCTCAGCTGGCGGCGGGCGTAGCGGCGGTTGGCCCGGGCCATCTCCAGCGGCAGCTCCGAGGCCGTCAGCTCGCCGCGGATGACGGCCACCGCCTCTCGGTAGCCGATGCCCGTCAGGACCTGGGATTGGGCGGTGACCCCGGACTCGAGGGCCCGCCGCGTCTCCTCGACCAGGCCCCGTTCGACCTGCCGCAGGGAGCGTTCGAGAAGGCGTCGATCGATGGCCTCCAGCGACGCCCGCAGCCCGACCCGGATCGCCTCGAAGGCCGGCGGGCGGCGGCTGCGCAGCCGCTCCAGCGGCGGGCCGGCCCCCTCCAGGAGCTCGATCGCGCGCACCAGCCGGACGGGGTTGCGGCGGTCCACCACGGCAGCCGGGTCGAGGCGGTCGAGCAGCGCCGCCAGCTGGGGCAGCGGCAGCGACGCCAGCTCCCGGCGGCGATCGGGCCGGGGGGGTACCCCGCCCAGTGAGAAGCCGTCGCAGAGGACGTCCACGTAGAGGACCGAGCCGCCCTCCACGATCGCCAACCGGCCCCGGGCGACGATGTCGGCCAGCGCCGCGGTGGCCAGCCGGACGAAGTCGTGGACGTTGAATGCGGTGTCCGGCTCGGCAACCTCGACCAGGTGGAAGGGGACCGACCGCCGCTCCTCGGGGCCGGGGTGGTTGGTCGCGATGTGGAGGTGGCGGTAGACCTGGCGTGAGTCGGCGACCACGATCTCGCCGTCCAGCGTCCCCGCCAGCGCCAGGGCCACCCGGCTCTTGCCGATCCCGGTCGGCCCGACGATGACCGGAACCCTGGGAGCCGCGGCGGGGGCTCCGCCGGCGCCAGGGGCTATCCGATTCAAAGGTCCAATCGGCTCAGAGGCCGAAATCCGCGACGGAAGTCCACACGGCGACACTTGACAGAAGGCCGGCAGCGGGCAACATTGAGCCGTGCAGGCACGATTGCAGTCGGTGGTACCGTCCTTCGTTCTGGGGGCAGTCGTCGGTTTGGCGTTGATCGCGATCGTGCAGCACTGGTCCGCCGGCGTTCACCTGGGCCCCTGGCTGAGCAGCCACAAGGACGAGCTCGCCGGACTCGGGGTCCTGGTTTCGAGCCTGGGACTGCTGATCGCCAGCGCCGGCCTGTTCATCAGCGCATTTGGCCAGCGGCTCACGGCGGTCACCGCCTTCTGGAACAGTTCGCGTGATTGCTTCTGGCACTTCAACGACAAGTGGGCGACTCTGCCCACAGCCCGCAGGGTTGCTGATCAGTTCCTGGCCACGACCAGTCCGCCTTACGCCGTAACGAGCACCCCACTCGAGGAGGTCCTCAACTTCTTTGAGGGCATGGGCTACATGGCCAATCGAGGTCACCTCAACGACGAGTTGGCCTGGGCCTTCTACTTTGACGAGGCCAATGATCTCTGGGATCGAGCCGAGCGCTATGTGGCGTGGCAGCAGACTGGGGTGCCTGCGCTGTGGCGTGAACACAAACCCTGGCTCGACCGGCTGGCCAAGATTGAGTTGGCCCACGCCAAGAGCGGAAATGCAGTCCAGGGCCCAATCCCGTGACTCGGAGAGGGGGGCGGCCGGCGCGCGGGAGACGGCGCTACTTGGAGTCCGTGCCGCCCTTGGTCTTGGTGATCGTCTGCATGGCTGGAATATACCACCCATGGATGTCCTCTCAATCCTGGGACGACCTTGAGCGGAAAACCGGTAGTTCGCGAGCGTGCCGGGAGCGCGTGTCGCCACGGCGCCGGCGGCTTCAGTAGTTGCGACGGAAGTGCCGCTTCAGGTCCTGCCAGCCCAGGAGCAGCCGGGTCGGGCGGCCGTGGGGACAGGTGATCGCGTGTTCGGCCGACTCCAGCTCGGTCAGGAGGCGGCGCTGCTCTGAGATCTCCAGCGGATCGCCGAAGCGGACCGCGGAATGGCAGGCCAGGGACGCGGCCGTGGCCTGGAGGCGGCCCTCGGGCCGGGCTTCGGCGAGCACGCCCAGGAGCTCCTGGAGGGCGGGGACCACCCGGCCCGGCGGCAACTCGAGTGGCGCCTCGGCCACCCGGATCCCGGCCGGGCCGAAGGGCTCGACGACGAACCCCAGCTCGCGCAGGCGCTGATCGTGGTCGGCCGCCGCTGCGGCCTGGGCGGGGCCGAGCTCGATCACCTCCGGCAGCAGCAGGGGCTGGGTGGCGGGCGACCCGGCCGCCATCCGGGCCAGGATCCGGTTGTAGAGAACCCGCTCGTGGGCGGCGTGCTGGTCCACCAGCACCACCCCCTCTGGCCCCTCCGCCACCAGGTAGCCGTCCTGGACCTGGCCCAGAGGCCGCAGCGGCGCCTCGCCGGCCGGGAGCGGGCTGGGCTCGAAGCGCCGCAGCGGTTCGTGGATCGTCATCTGGTGGCCGCTGGCGGCGGCATTCACGGCGCTGGTCGGGGCCGGCTCGATCCGGAAGGAGCGGCTGCCGGTGAGGGCCGCGCGCACCGCCCGCTGCACCCCCGAGAACGTCACCCGCTCGGCGTGGAAGCGGATCTCGCGCTTGGTGGGATGCACATTGACGTCGATCTCGGCCGGGTCGACGGTCAGGTTGAGGACCGTGACCGGGTGGCGGCCGCGCTCCAGGGCGCCCAGGTAGCACTCCTCGATGGCAAAGCCCAGCGACCGTGAGGTGATCGGCCGCCGGTTGACGGCGAGCAGCATGGAGTCGCGGTTGCCGCGGCTCAGCCGGGGCTGGGAGACCAGTCCCCGCACCTCGCCGCCGTCGACCTCCAGCAGGTCGGCGAAGGCCGCCGGCCCGAGGACCGCCAGAGCGGCGCCGGCGGCCCGGCCGTCCCCGGGCGTGCGAACGGCGGAGCGGCCGTCGACCAGGACCTCGAAGTGCACCTCGGCGTAGATCAAGGCGTAGGCCTGGACCACCCTCACGCAGGCGGCGTTCTCGGTCGCCTCGCTCTTAAGGAACCGGAGCCGGGCGGGCGTGTTGGCGAAGAGGTCACGGACCTCGACCACGGTTCCCGGCACCGGCATCGCCGCACCCTCCTCGACCACCTCCCCGGCCCGGAGCCGGAGCCGGGCGCCACCGCTGCGGCACTCGAGGTCGGACACCGCCGCCGTGCTCGCCAACGCCTCGCCGCGGAAGCCGAGAGTGGCGATGGCAGCGAGATCCTCCAGGCTCGCCAGCTTGCTGGTGGCGTGGCGCTGGAAGGCCAGCCGGAGCTGGTCGGGTGGGATGCCCGAACCGTCGTCGGCGACCCGGATCAGCGTGCGCCCGGCGCCGCGGACCTCGATCGTGACCCGCGAGGCGCCGGCGTCGAGTGCGTTCTCGACCAGCTCCTTGACGATGGCGGCCGGTCTCTCCACCACCTCCCCGGCGGCGATGGCGTCGGCAACCTGGGGCGGCAGCAGCCGGATGCTCACGCCCGGTTCGGCCGGCCCGGCCGGCCCGGCCGTCCCCAATTCACTCCGGGAGGGGTGGTCCAGTGCACTCTCACACCAGCCTGCGGCGCAGCTCGTACAGCTTCTGGAGCGCCTCCAGCGGGCTCAGCCGGTCCAGCTCCAGAAGGGTCAGCTCCTGGCGCACGCGGTCGTCGACCGCCAGCGGCAGCCCCAGCTGGTGCTCCGGTGCCTCCAGGGGACGCTTCTGCTCCAGGTCGGCCAGGATGAGACGGGCCCTGGCGATCAGAGCGGCCGGCAGCCCGGCCAGCGCGGCGACGTGGATGCCATAGGAACGGTCGGCGCCGCCCGGCACCACCCGGTGCAGGAAGCGCACCGTCTCCCCCTCCTCCAGCACCTCCACCCGCTCGTTGCGGACCCGGCTCAGGCTGTCGGCGAGCGCCGTCAGCTCGTGGTAGTGGGTGGCGAAGAGCGTGCGGCAGCCCAGGCGCGGGGAGTCATGAAGGTGTTCGACCACGCTCTGGGCGATCGAGAGGCCGTCGTAGGTGGAGGTCCCCCTCCCCACCTCGTCGAAGACCACCAGCGAGGAGCGGGTGGCGTGGTTCAGGATGTTGGCGGTCTCGGTCATCTCGACCATGAAGGTGGACATCCCCGCCGCCAGGTCGTCGTGGGCGCCGACCCGGGTGAAGATCCGATCGGCCACCCCCACCGATGCCGACTCGGCGGGCACGAAACTGCCGCACTGGGCGAGCAGGACGATCAGGGCCACCTGGCGCAGGTAGGTCGATTTGCCGGCCATGTTGGGGCCGGTCAGGATCACCACCTGCTCGGCGTCGGGGTCGAGCCGGGTCGAGTTGGGTACGAAGCTGCCGGTTCCCACGGCCTGCTCGACCACCGGATGGCGCCCGGCGGTGATCACCAGCCTGAGGCCGGCCGAGACCTCGGGGCGCACCCACCCGAGGTCGGCGGCGGTCTCGGCCAGCGCCGCCAGCGCATCCAGGTCACCGATCGCCTCAGCCGTCGCCAGAAGCGCCGCCGCCGCCTCGGCCACCCGGTCCTGGAGGATCCGCAGGATCTCTTGCTCCCGGGCCAGCCGGTCCTGCTGGGCGTTGAGGACCACCGCCTCGCGCTCCTTCAAGTCCGGGGTCAGGTAGCGCTCGGCGCCGGTGAGCGTCTGCTTGCGGATGTACTCCTCGGGAACCGCCCCGGCACCGGCGTGGCTGACCTCGATGAAGTAGCCGAAGACCCGGTTGTAGCCCACCTTGAGGGTCCTGATTCCGGTTCGCTGCCGCTCGGCCGCCTCCAACCCGGCGATCCAGTCGCGGGCCGAGCGCGAGGCCTCGGCGATGCGGTCCAGCTCTGCGTCATAGCCGGGACGGACCGCCCCGCCCTCGCGCAGGACGGGGGGTGGCTCCTCCACCAGGGCGGCGGCCAGCTCGGCGGCGAGGGCGGGGTCCGCCTCCACCGTCGCCGCCAGGGACCGGAGCTGGGGAGAGCGTCCCGCGGCAGCCGTCCCCGCCACCGCGGGAAGTGCCTCCAGCGAGCGCCGCAGCGCCACCAGCTCGCGGGGCGACGCCAGGCCCTGTGCCGCCCGGCCGACCAGCCGTTCCAGATCGCCGACACCGGCCAGTGCCCCCTGGAGGCCGTCCCGGGCACCCCGCCGGAGCTCGTCCACGGCGCCGAGCCGGAGCTCGATCGCCTCCACGTCGCGGAGCGGCGCCCAGAGCCAGCGCCGCAGCCGCCGCGCCCCGATCGGCGTCCGGGTGCGGTCCAGCAGGCGGAACAGGGCCGGAAGCTCGAGGTTGCGCGTGGTCGCGGCGTCGAGCTGCATGGTGGCGTCGGGCGAGTAGGTGCGGACCCGGAGCAGGCCCGGCTGGACCCGGACCTGGGTCTCGGCCAGGT
>JBBSHA010000158.1:0-5820 GCA_038253595.1 Candidatus Dormibacterales bacterium | reverse complement strand
GAAGTCGGTCGACACCGTCTCCGGGTTGGAGTTGGCCATGATCGCCCGCACCCCCGCCTTGCGCAGCGCCCAGGCGGCGTGCACCGAGCAGTAGTCGAACTCGATTCCCTGGCCGATCCGGATCGGGCCCGAGCCGAGCACCAGCGCCGAGCGGCCGGGCTCGGCCGCCGCCTCCGACTCCTCCTCGTGGCAGGAGTAGTAGTAGGGGGTGGCCGCCTCGAACTCCGCCGCGCAGGTGTCCACCAGCTTGAATGTGACCGGCCCGGCCGGCTCCGGCTGGCCGAGCATGGCCGCAATCCGGTCCAGGAACCAGACGTCGATCCCGCTCCGCACCGCCAGCTGCTCGGGCGTGGCGCCCCGCTCCAGCGCCCGCATCAGCGCGAACAGGCGGCGGTCGTTGGGCTGGTCGACCAGCTCCGGCGGATCCAGCTCCTCGGGCTCGGGACGCCGCTGCTCCAGCGAGCGCAGGGCCTTGGCGAGCGCGTTCTCGAAGGTCCGCTCGATCGCCATCACCTCGCCGGTCGACGCCATCTGGGTGCCCAGCCGGCGGCTGGCGCCGGGGAACTTGTCGAACGGCCAGCGCGGGATCTTGACCACGCAGTAGTCGAGCGCCGGCTCGAACGCGGCGAACGTGCGCCCCGTGACCTGGTTCAGGATCTCGTCCAGCCGGAGCCCGATCGCCACCTTGGTGGCGACCCGGGCGATCGGGTAGCCGGTCGCCTTGGAGGCGAGCGCGGACGATCGCGACACCCGTGGGTTGACCTCGATCACGAAGTAGGTCCGCGAGCGCGGGTCGAGCGCGAACTGGACGTTGCAGCCGCCCTCGATGCCGAGCGCGCGGATGATCCGCAGCGCCGACGAGCGCAGCATCTGGTGGTCGCGGTCACTGAGCGTCTGGGCCGGGGCGACGACGATGGAGTCGCCGGTGTGGACCCCCATAGGGTCCAGGTTCTCCATGTTGCAGACGGCGATGCAGGTGTCGGCCGAGTCGCGCATCACCTCGTACTCGAGCTCCTTCCAGCCCCACAGCGAGCGCTCCACCAGCACCTGCCGGATGGGGGAGGCGGCCAGCCCGCTGCGGATCACGCGCTCGAACTCGGCCTCGTCGGTCACAAAGCCGCCGCCGGTGCCGCCCAGCGTGTAGGCGGGCCGAATGACCAGGGGCAGCCCGACCTCGTCCAGGAAGGCGCGGGCCTCGGCCTCGGTCTCGCACACCTGCGAGGGCGGCACCGGCTCGCCGATCTCGAGCAGCATCTGCTTGAAGGCCTGCCGGTCCTCCGCCCGCCGGATCACCTCGGCGTCCGCGGACAGAAAGCGCACTCCGTGCCGGGCCAGCACCCCCGCCGCCGCCAGCTCCATGGCCAGGTTGAGCCCGGTCTGGCCGCCCAGGGTGGGCAGCACGGCGTCCGGCTGCTCGCGCTCGATGACGCGCTCGACCGCCTCCACCGTCAGGGGCTCGATGTAGACCCGGTCGGCCACCTCCTCGTCGGTCATGATCGTGGCCGGGTTGGAGTTGACGAGAACGCTCTCGACACCCTCCTCGCGGAGCGCGCGGCAGGCCTGGGTGCCGGCGTAGTCGAACTCGGCCGCCTGGCCGATCACGATCGGTCCGGAGCCGATGATCAGCACCTTGCGCGGGCGCTGGACGCTGACCCCGCCGGCGACCGAGCGGACGGCGGGGCGGCCCGACCGGACCATCTCCACGAAGCGGTCGAAAAGGTGTTGGTTGTCCTGCGGGCCGGGCGCTCCCTCGGGGTGGTACTGGACCGAGAAGACCGGCCGGGTGCGGTGGGCCAGGCCCTCGACGGAGCCGTCGTTGAGGTTCAGCTGGGAGACGTAGAAGTCGCCCTCGGGCAGGCTGACCGCGTCCACCCCGAACTCGTGATTCTGGGAGGTGATGTGGACTCGGCCGCTGTCCACGTCCCTGACCGGGTGGTTGGCGCCGTGGTGCCCGAAGCGAAGGCGGGAGGTGGAACCGCCGATCGCCTGGCCCAGCAGCTGATGGCCGAGGCAGATGCCGAACAGCGGGATCCCGTGCGCCAGAGCCTGGCGGCAGAGCGCGACCGGGCCCGGCAGGACCGCCGGGTCGCCCGGCCCGTTGGCGAGCAGAAGGCCGTCGGCGGCGGTCGCCGCCACGGTGTCCCAGTCGGCGCTGTGGGGCAGCACCACCACGCGGCAGCCGCGCTCGCGGAGCTGGCGCAGGATGTTGGCCTTGATCCCATAGTCCACGACGGCGATCGTGAGCCCGCTCCCGGCGGCGGCGGCCGGGGCCCGGAGCTCGGGGGGCAGCGGCTCGTACCACTCCTCGGCCGTGGTCCGCGAGGCCTCGGCCACCAGGTCCTGCTCGGAGAGCGGGGTCACCCGGCGAGCCCTCTCGTGGAGCTCGGCCAGGCGCTCCGACGGGGACGCCGCCGCCTCGTGGACGAGCACCGCCCGCAACGTGCCCCGGATGCGGAGGTGGCGGGTGAGCGCGCGGGTGTCGATGCCGGCGATGCCGGGCACTCCGTGGGCCTCCAGGTAGGCATGCAGCGAGGCCGTGGCCGAGTGATGCGATGGCCGCGGCGAGGCCCAGCGCACGATCATCGCCCGAGCCCACGGCCGCGAGGATTCGGCGTCGGCCGGGCGGGTGCCGTAGTTGCCCTGCAGCGGGTAGGTCATGCACAGCATCTGGCCGGCGTAGGAGGGATCGCTGAGAACCTCCTGGTAGCCGGTCATCGCGGTGTTGAATACCACCTCGCCCTCGCCCACGACGTCGGCGCCGAGAGCGCTGCCGGTGAAGGCGCGGCCGTCCTCCAGGACCAGCGCGGCGAAGGGCCGGCTATCGCTCAACGATCACCGCCGCGTCCACGCCGTCAACCTCCGCCAGGCAGACCTCGACCTGCTCGGAGTCGGAGGTGGGGACGTTCTTGCCCACGTAGTCGGGCCGGATGGGCAGCTCGCGGTGGCCGCGGTCTATCAGCACCGCGAGCTGGATCGCGCTCGGCCGGCCGAACTCGAGCAGCGCCTCCATGGCCGCCCGCGCGGTGCGCCCGTGCCAGATCACGTCGTCGACCAGGATCACCGTGCGCCCGCCCAGGTCGGGCACCTGGGAGGCGGGCAGGCCGGGGTCGGCCGGCCGCCGGTCGTCGCGGTGGGCGCTGACGTTGAGGGTGCCCACCGGCACCGGCGCCCCCTCCAGCTCCTCCAGCCGGGCCGCCAGCCGGTGGGCCAGCAGGTCGCCCTTGGAGAGCACCCCGACCAGCACCAGGCCGTCAACGCCGCGGTTGCGCTCCACCACCTCGTGGGCGATCCGGGAGAGCCCCCGGCGCATCGCCTCCGCATCCATCACGGTCGCCTTGAGGCGGCCGGCGGCGACGGTCCTCAGGAGAGCACCATGTCGAGCAGCGCCATCCGGACCTGGACTCCGTTGCGCGCCTGCCGGAAATACGCGGCGCGGGGATCCGCGTCCACCGCCGGGTCGATCTCGTCGACCCGGGGCAGCGGGTGCATGACGATGGCTCCGGCCGCCACCCGCTCCAGGGCCGCAGGGTCGAGCCGGTAGACGCCGCGCAGCGCCAGGTAGGCGGCCTCGTCGGCGAACCGCTCCTTCTGGATCCGGGTCTGGTAGATCACGTCCGCCTCGGGCAGCACCCGCTTCAATTCGGTGGTCTCGGTCCAGCGGACTCCGTGCTCGTCCAGGTGGTCCTTGATGTCCTGGCCCATCGCCACCTGGGGCGGGGCGACGAAGCAGAGGCTGACGTCGCGGTACTTGGCGAGCAGGTAGGCGAGCGAGCGCGCGGTGCGCCCGTTGGCGAGGTCGCCCACCATCGCCACCCGCACCCCGTCCAGGCGGCCGAGCTCGTCCCGGATCGTGTACATGTCGAGCAGGGCCTGGGTCGGGTGCTGGCCCCTCCCGTCGCCGGCATTGATCACGGGCACGTCGCTGACGGCGGCGGCGCGGCGGGCGGCCCCCTCGTCAGGGTGGCGGAGGACGATCACGTCCGCGTAGCCGGAGACGATCCGGATCGAGTCCTCCAGCGTCTCCCCCTTGGCGGCGCTGGAGAACTCGCGGGCGTTGTCGGTGCCCATGGTCGCCCCCCCGAGGCGGAGCATCGCCGACTCGAACGAAAGCCGAGTGCGCGTGGACGGCTCGTAGAAGAGGGCCGCCATGATCCTGCCCTGGAGCCGGCCGGCCGCCCGGTGGGGGTTGGCGCGGTGCTCGTCGGCCCGCTCGAAGATCTCCTCCAGGAGCGGCCGGGAGAACTGCTGGGACTCGACGACGTGGCGCAGACGCTGCCCGACGGCCATGAAAAAACTCCTTCCCGGCCTCTCGAGGACCGGACTTAAAGGACCCGCGCCGCAGATTCTAGCAGGTGCCCGGCCGCCCCCGGCCCGGGCTGGCGCCGGCGGGGCCGCCTCGCCGACAATGGCGGCGATGGTCGCCGAACTGGCAGTGCAGACGTCCGGGCTGAGCAAGCGCTACGGCAGCGGCATCATCGCCGTCGACCGGCTCTCGCTCAGTGTGCGCCGAGGCGAGGTGTACGGATTCCTGGGTCCGAACGGCGCCGGCAAGACGACCACCCTGCGCATGCTGGTCGGGCTGATCCGGCCCACCGCGGGCACCGCGCTGGTGGGCGGCCAGGCCCCCGGCCGGCCGGCTTCGCTGGCCCGGGTGGGGGCGATGATCGAGAACCCGGCCTTCTACCCCTACCTGTCGGGACGCGACAACCTGCGGGTGGTCGCCCGCTACGCCGGCGTCCCCGAGGCCGGCATCGACGGCGCCCTCCGGGAGGTCGACCTGGCGGGGCGCGCCCGGGACCGGTTCGGCCGCTACTCGATGGGCATGAAGCAGCGCTTGGGCGTGGCGGCCGCCCTCCTCAAGGACCCCGACCTGCTGATCCTGGACGAGCCCACCAACGGGCTCGATCCCCAGGGCATGGTGGAGATGCGGACACTGATCCGGCGGCTCGGCCAGGGGCGGCGCACGGTCCTGCTGTCCAGCCACCTGCTGGGCGAGGTCGAGCAGATCTGCGACCGCATCGGGGTGATCCAGAACGGCAGGCTGGTGGCCGAGGGCACCATTGCCGAGGTTCGCGGCGACGACCGCGGCCTGCAGGTCACGGCGGCACCCGCCGAGCCGGCGCGCCGGCTGCTGGTCGAACTGGTCGGGGCCGGCGGGGTCTCCGGCAGCGGCCCCGCCTTCCGGCTGACGACCGACCCGGCCCGGGCGGCCGAGATCAACCGGGCACTGGTGTCCGCCGGGGTGGACGTCTCCGACCTGCGCGCCACCGAGCGCTCCCTGGAGGACGTCTTCATCGAGCTGACGGGCGGGGATCAGGGCCAGGAGCGGGCAGGGTGATCGGCAGCCTGTCCGCGGAGTTCCTGAAGCTGCGTAAGCGGTGGTCGATCTGGATCTGCGCGGCGATCCTGATCGCGATCCTGGTCACGCTCGGCTATGCGGTCGGCTACCTCCTGCTCAGCCACCCCCCGCCGGGGAGCCAGTTCCCGCCCGGCTTCGACATCAAGGACGCCAAGAAGGTCTACTACCCCGACCACCTGATCAACAACACGCTCAACGGGCTGCCCACCTTCGGCGGCGCCCTGGCCCTGGTCATCGGCGTGCTCAGCATGGGCAGCGAGTTCGGCTGGTCGACGCTGAAGACGGTCTTCACCCAGCGCCCGGGCCGGCTGGTCACGCTGGCCGCGCGGCTCGTCGTGCTGGCCGCGCTCCTGCTCGTGCTCAGCGTGGCCTGCTTCGCCGCGGCGGCGGCGTCCAGCCTGGCGGCGGCCACCCTGGACGGCGCCGACTACTCGTGGCCGGCCCCGTTCGACCTGGCCCGG
>JBBSHA010000157.1:0-5834 GCA_038253595.1 Candidatus Dormibacterales bacterium | reverse complement strand
CCCGCGAGCGCCCGGATGGCGCCGGTCAGGTCGCCCGCCCGGGCGCGCCGGTCGGCCTCCGCGAATCGGTCGGGGGCGAGCGCCGCTGCCGCTGCGGCGGCCTCGCGCGACTCGGAGCGAAAGCCGCCGCCGGCCGCGCGGAGCAGGATCAGCGCAGCGCCGGTGAGGCCGAGCGCGGCCGCGGCGACGATCCCCCAGTACGCCGCTCCGGGGGCTCCGCCCAGCCGCCCCAGGGCCCACAGGAGGAAGCGCAGGGCGCCGTCCCGCAGCCGGTCGGAGAGCGACGGGCCGGCCCGCACGGCGTCGTAGCGGGGCTGGGCCAGGATGCCGCGCAGCAGGCGATCTGAGCGGCCCGGCTCGGGGGTGAAGGCGGGTGCGCGGCCGGCCCGGCTGAGCGCCTGCAGGTGCTGGGTGGCGGCGGCCAGGTCCGGGCGCGGCGCCCGCAGCTCGGCGAGGATCTCGGGCTGAGTGCTCCCCGTCCCCGCCGCCAGGATCTCGGCCGCCCGCTGCGCGGCCACGGTGTCGCCGTTGGAGGCCGACCTGGTGATCGCCAGCGCCTGGTCGACGGCGTCCGCGTACTCGGGCTCGCCCGCGGCCTGGGCGGGGCCGGCGGCCAGGGCCAGGGTGGCGAGAGCGGCGGCCAGCGCGGCCTGGAGCGGCTTCAGGTGGACTCCGGGTGGGCATTCGGCGCTTCCACAGCCTGCCGCGCCAGCTGGTCCAAGTCGAACGATTCCCGCCGGATGCGGAGATCGAAGTAGAGCAGCACCACGCAGAGGTAGACGACGGGCGCCGTCACGGCCCCGGCCAGGGTGGTCCCAGTGAGGAGGATCGCCCCCCGCACGGCGCCCGGCACGAACGGCACCAGGATGGCGAGCGGGAACACGAAGAGGCTGACGACGCTGCCGACCACGCTCTGCAGGATGTAGACCAGGACGATGATGCCGAGGGTGCGCCAGTAGGAGCCGCGGGTCAGGCGCCAGCTCCGGCGCAGGGCGCCGACCGGGCCGGCGCCCTCGGCGAGCAGGGCGGGCACCGCCAGCGTCCAGCGGACGCCGAACCAGGCCAGCACCACCAGCGTGGCGATCACGGCGACGGTGATGACCAGCACCACGACCGCCGCGGTGGAGCGGAAGAGGATCACCAGCAGGGTGGTGACGCCGGTTGCCACCCCGAGCAGACCGAGCAGGGCCACCAGCACCAGACCGATGAGGCCGAGCAGGGCCCAGTAGCGCCGGAGGACCGCCCGCAGGACCGACCGGAAGCCGACCGGGTTACCGACTGCGAGGTCGATCGCCGCCTGAGTGACGGCCCCGGAACTGAACGGGACCAGCACGATCGTGACCACCAGGCTGAGCCCGTAGAGCACGAAGTTGGGGGGCGCCGGCGGGGGCTGGGCGGCGAAGGCGGCGGGGTTGCCGAGGTTGGTGAAGACGCCGGCGATCGTGCCCAGGGCGTTGGCCTGGCCGCTGGCGACCTGGAGCAGCAGGGTGGGCAGGAGGACGGCGATCGAAATCCCCGCCAGCAGCGCGAAATGGCGGCGGTAGACGCGGAAGATGTCGTCCAGGATGTCGCCCAGCCCGAGCGGGCGCAGCCGGAGCATGGGTTCGGGACGCACCGGCTCGGGCTGCACGGCTAGCTCCACTTGGGATTGCTGATCGCGGTCAGCACGTGGTCCTGCCAGCGGCCGTCGATCAGGAGGTAGTCGCGGGCGTAGCCCTCGACAGTGAAGCCGGCGCTGCGGAGCACCGCCCCGCTGCGCTGGTTGTGGGGCATGTAGTTGGCCATCACCCGGTGCAGGCGGAGCCGCTCGAACGCGAACCGAACCGCGGCCAGCACCGCCTCCACCATGTAGCCCTGGCCCTGCTCGTCGGCGGCCAGGCTGTAGCCGAGGAAGCACTGCTGGGCCGGCCCGCGCTGAATGTCGGTCAGCGAGACGTTGCCGATGATCCGGTCGGGCCGGCGCCGGGCGTAGGCGAAGGCCGCTCGGCGGCACCGGCGTCGTGGTCGGCCTGGCGTTGCGTCACCTGGACCCGCCAGTAGGGCTCGCCCAGGAACTCTTGCGGAAACGTGGGCGACCAGGGCCGCAGGTGCTCCTGGTTCTCGGTGTAGAAGCGGATCACCTCGGGGATCTCCTCGGGCTCCGGGAGTCGCAGCTGCAGCCGGTCGGTCTCGATCAGCGGCCTCACCGCCGGCTCCGGCTCAACCGGCCAGGGCCTGGACTACCTCCGCGAACGCAGCCTCAGCCAGTGCCCGGACCTCCTGGTCGGTGCGGTCCTGGATCGGGTGCGCCACGAACACCGAGGCCGGGTGGAAGCCCAGCGCCTGGCCCTGGGCGCGCGCCGCCTCGGCGAACTCGGAGGAGGCGATGTACACCCCCGGGGTCCCCCCCGCCTCCAGTTCGGTCATGTCGTGCAGACTGCACGACGTGCACGACCCTCAATCGGCGAGGGCCTCGATCACGCCCTCGCACTTGACTGCGATCTCGTGGCGTAGGTCGGACGGGGCGGGCTTGGCGAAGGTCGGCTTACGGAAGCGCAGAACCGCGGCGCCGTCGGCTTGGAGCAGCTCTGCAATGCGATCCAGAAAGACGTCGCCGCGCGGCTTGGAGATGTCGAGCAGGGCGATCCGGCGCCCGCGCAGGCCGGCCAGCCGGGGGGCCACGGAGCGGCCGGCGGGAACCCGCTCCGAGGTGGGGTCGATCAGCTCGATGGTCATCAGTTCATCTCCCTCGTCACCGGCTCGCTGCCCATCGCGCCGCTGACCCAGCCGCAGATTATGGTCGAGAAGAGGCCGGCGGTACCCCCCGCATGCACGATCAGCAGGCCGCCGGGCCGGAACTTGGGGATCTCCGCCTCCGCCATCTCGAGGGGCATGCCCTCGGCGATGCCGGCGGCGCCCCGGACCATCTCCGAGCCCGCCAAGCGGAGCAGGTCGTCCAGCTCCTGGCGCAGCCGGGCCTTGCTCCAGCCGGCCTCCCGGAAGACACGCCCGTGCTCGGGCGAGACGACCAGCAGTGCGTCCCAGACCAGGGCCTGCTTGGGATGGGCCACGGTGCGCAGGCAGGCGGCGAAGGTCCGCGCCAGCGACTCCGGGGTGCGCGAGAGCTGATCGACCACCGGCTGCACGCCGGCCCCCGCGAAGAGGGTGACCGCGGAGCGGCCGGGGGCGACTCCGCGCTCCACCGCCAGCGGCTCCCAGGGCGACCCCGGCTCGTCCTCCGCGAAGCAGAAGCCGAGCTTGCCGGGGCTGCCCTGGGTGGCGCGGTCGACGCCACCGGGGCGGCCCCCGCCCACGTTGCGGACCACCAGCTGGAGGGCCCGGCCGATGGTCGAGTTGGGCCGGTTGCCCTGGCCCAGGGCGTTGCCCCCCCAGTTCATGCCGATCCGGGCCGCGACCGGGCCGTTGACCACCACCACCGGGCCCGAGTGCCAGGTGGTGGCGAGAAGCCCGTGCATGTTGAAGGCGTCGGTGCAGGCGGCCTCCACCGCCGCCAGCACGACCGGCAGGTACTCAGGCCGGCAGCCGGCCAGCACCGCGTTCACCGCCACCTTCTCGACCGTGGCCGGGACCAGGTCCGGGGGCACCACCGCGACCTCCTCGGCGGGGTCGCGGGGCGTGCCCTCCAGCATCCGGAGCACCCGCTCGGGGGTCGGCGGAACGACCGGCAGACCGTCGGTCCAGCCGCGCCCGGCCATCGCCTCGAACGGGTCCTCGCTCTCCCCCAGCCGGACCCTGCGCGACGCCAGCCGCTCGCCGCCGTAGAGCGTCGCCAGCCGCTCGGGGAACCCGGGATCGAGCGTCCGCGAGCCGCACCCGGGCCGGAACTCGGGCAGCCCCGGGCCAAGCCCGGTCACCCCACTCAGGCGTTCCCAGTCCGGGCGCCGCCAGCCCTGCAGGACCTCGACGACGCGGCCCCGCTCGACCCGGAACAGCGTGGGCACGATCTCGATCGTGTTCTCCCAGGACTGCCGCAGGTCGCCGTCGTCGAGTACCTCCATGCCCTCCGGGAACCCCGCGTCGTCCTGGCTGAACACGGTCAGCGGGACATCACCACCAGCCAGTTCCCGGAGCACCGGGGCCACCAGGACGCAGGTCGGGCAGTCCGACCTCACGAACGCCACCAGTCCCTCGGGCAGGGGCACAAGAGGAAGGGTACAGTTCGGCCATGAGTCCGACCGCCGCCCACGATGTGGTGCGCCGGGTCGAGGCCGCGGCCCTCGAGGACCTGGTCAGCGTGTCGATCGACGACGTCCAGATCCAGCTGGACAGCTACCTGGATCCCGAGATCGACTCCGGCGCCCTCTACAGGCGCTGGGAGAAGCAGCAGTGGGCCGTCCAAGACCTCGACTTCAGCGCCGACGCCCGCGACTGGGCCACGCTCAGCGAGGGCCAGCGCGACACGGTCCGCCGGACGATGACGCTGTTCTTCATCGGCGAGCAGGCGGTCACCGACACGCTGGCCCCCATCCTTCACGCCGCCCCCCACGAGGACGAGCGGATCTTCCTGGCCACCCAGATTGCGGACGAGGCGCGCCACACGGTGTTCTTCCAGCGCTTCTTCGACGAGGTGCTGGGGGTTCACGGTGGCCTGCGCGCGGCCCTCGGCTCGGTGGCGCCCGAGGCCACCTCGGGCTTCCGCGCCATCTTCGAGACCCACCTCGCCCAGGCCACCGACCTGGTCCGCCGCGAGCCGCAGAACCGGCGCGCGTGGGTCGAGGCGCTGGTCACCTACCACCTGGTGATCGAGGGCTACCTGGCGCTCGGGGGCCAGCGCAACCTGCTCCGCTACTTCCGCGCCACCGATCTGATGCCGGGGTTCACGGCCGGGTTCACCGCGGTGGCCCGGGACGAGTCCCGCCACATCGGATTCGGCGTGCTCGCCCTCCGCCGCCGCCTGCGCGAGGACCCCGAGGTGGGCCGGGTGGTGGCGCTCAAGATGATCGAGCTGTCCGAGCCGGCGGTGCGGACCGTGGTCAACCCCGACAGCCGGCTCCAGCTTCCCGACCCCGGCACCGTGCCCGCGGCCACCCGCCAGAGCCCGCTCGAGTACCGCCAGTTCGCCATGGACTCGATCGCCAAGCGCCTCCGCGCCGTCGGCCTCAGCGAAAAGGTGGTGGCCGACATCGTCGCCCACTACCGGGGCCACTACGAGAGGTTCTGGGCCCGCTACGAGGAGATCCACGGCGTCGACCACCCGGTACGCTGGTACCAGCGCGAGGCGTCCGCGGCCGGCGCGTAGAGGGCACCGGCCGGTGTTCGCCCGCGCCGCCCGCACCGCCATGTCCACCAATCATTGACTGTCGCGGGCGCGCTGTTCGTTGCGGGCGGCGTCAGCGAGGCGTTGCTGCTTTCGGCTTCGATCGCCGTCGGGAGGGCTTGGGGCCCTTATCGGCCTGCGCCCCTGGCATTCGTTGCATTGTTGTCGGTCGGAGGCGCGGCGGCTGCGGCAACGGCGGGCCTGGGGGCAGCGCTTATCCGGTGCGACCAGCGTGGCGCTGTCGTGACCGCGCCGATCGCAATCGTCCAACCCCGAACGCAAACCCGATCCGCCGTCGCGCTGGCGCTTGCGATCGCTTCGGTCGTGCTCATCTGGCCTCTCGGCGTCGTCCTCGGTCCAGGAGCCTTCGCGCTTGGACTATCTGCTGTAAGAAGGATCTTTCGCGCTCCCCACCACTTCAAGGGCGCCAGAGCTTGGCCAAGGAGACCGTCGCGCCACCCGAACTTGATGAACAGATGGCTTTCCAGGTCAGTCTCCTGATTCAGCAGTTCGACCTTCTCGACCGGCAGATCGAGATCTCCGAGCAGCGCGTGGCCACCCTCCTCGACTCTGAGCT
>JBBSHA010000156.1:0-5840 GCA_038253595.1 Candidatus Dormibacterales bacterium | reverse complement strand
TTGCTCGTCTTCTTCGGGCCGCCCGATCCGCCCTCCATCCTGCTGGTCAAGCGCCTGTGAGCCCGGAGGAGGCGGCCGCCCACCTGGCCGTGATCGCCTACCTGCTCCGCCACCAGGGTGACCAGCACCGGGCCAGAGCCTTCACCCGGGTGGCCGCCCTGCTCCTGCGCGAGCGCCCCGACCTCGAGGCCCTGCGCCGGCGGGAGGCGCTGGGCAGCCTGGAGGGGGTGGGGGCCGGGATCGCGCGTACGCTGACCGAGCTCGTCGACGCCGGCCGCAGCCCCTACCTGGACCGGCTCCGGGCCGAGATCGGGCCGGCGCTGGGCGGCGAGCCGGCCGCCCACCTGGAGAGCTCGCCGCTGGTGGAATCCGGCTACCGAGGTGACCTCCACTGCCACACCGACTGGTCGGACGGAGGCGCCACCGTGCTCCAGATGGCGGAGGCCGCGCGCGACCGCGGCTACCAGTACCTGGCGATCACCGACCACTCGCCGCGGATGACGATAGTCAACGGCCTGGGCCCCGAGCGGCTGGCGGCTCAGCGCCGGCAGATCCACGAGGCCAACCTTCGCCTGGAGGAGCTGACGGTGCTCCAGGGCATCGAGGTCGACATCAACGAGGACGGCAGCCTTGACCTGCCCGAGGAGACCCTGGCCGGCCTCGACGTGGTGGTGGCCTCGCCGCACATGAAGCTGCGGATGGAGGCGGCGGCCATGACCGAGAGGATGCTGGCGGCCGTGGAGCACCCCCACGTCGACATCGTCGGCCACCCGACCGGGCGCCGGCCCGGCTCGCGGCCGGGGGCCGAGTACGATTTCGAGGCGGTCTTCCGGAGGGCGGCGGCGTGCGGGGTGGTGATGGAGATCGACTGCGACCCCGCCCGCATGGACCTGTCGCCGGAGCTGGCCCGGCTGGCGGCGGAGCTGGGCTGCCGCCTGAGCGTGGACTCGGATGCCCACGCCCCCGACCAGTTCGTGTACGTGGACCTGGGCATGTGGACCGCCCGCCGCGCGGGCATACCCCGCGAGAGGCTGGTCAACTGGCTGCCGCTCGGGGAATTGCGGGAGGTGTTCGATTGCTGAGCTGGGGATCATGATCGAGGCCCAGGAGGGCCTGAACTGGGAGCGCTGGCGGCGGATCGTGGACGGCTGCGAGGGTCTCGGGTTTGCCGCCCTGCGTTGCTCCGACCACCTGCAGACGCTGATGGGCGAGGAGCCGCGCGACTCGCTCTCGGCCTGGCCGGCCCTGGCCCTCGCCGCCGAGTGGACCCGGCGGATCCAGCTCGGCCCGATGGTGAGCCCGCTCACCTTCTACCGGCCGGGGGTCCTGGCCCGGATCGCCCGCGACGTCGACCGGCTCAGCGGGGGCCGCCTGGTCCTCGGCCTGGGCACCGGCTGGAACCAGTCCGAGCACGACACTTTCGAGGTCCCCTTTCCGGGCTTCAGGGAGCGGTTCGACAATCTGGAGGAGGGCATCCGGCTGGTCCGCAAGGCTCTCGGCGAGCAGCGTCTGCCGCTGCTGATCGGAGGCGGCGGCGAGCGGCGCACACTGCCCATCGCGGCGGCCGAAGCGGCCGAATGGAACCTGGTCGCGCCCGACCTGGCAACCTTCACGGCCAAGTCGGCGCTCCTCGACGAGCACTGCCGGGCGTCCGGCCGGGAACCGGGGCAGGTCCGGCGGTCGATCATGACCGGCCTCCTCATCGGCCGCGACCAGGCCGACCTGGCGGAGCGGGCAGGCAGGCTGGGCGCCGTGGTGCCCCCGCTCCGGGGCATGACGCCGGCGGAGATCAGCGAGGCGATGGGCGACCGCTGGCTGGTCGGCACCCCGGCCCAGATCGTCCCCCGCCTGCGCGAGTTCGCCGCCGCCGGAGTCCAGCTCTTCATGCTCCAGCACTACCTGCTCGACGACTCCCAGGTGCTCCGCCTGCTGGCCGAGGAGGTGATGCCGGCGATCGCCTCCGCCTGACCGTGCTGATCGGCGCCGACGGCATCCGCTCGACCGTCCGCACCCTGATCGACCCCGGCGCCCCTGGAACCCGAGGCCGGCTTCGCCACCTACGAAAAGCTTCGCCGCGTCCGGGTTGAGAAGGTGGCCGCGCGCGCAGCGCGGACCAGCAGCACGAAGACGCTCGGGCCCGGCGCCCTCAGGCTGATGCGGCTGCTCCTGCCTCTCGGGATGCGGACCCTCCTAACGCCCGAGCGCACACTCGGCCTCGAGCAGCGGCACCGGATCGACTGGGAGGCTGCCGCCGCTCCCTGACCACCGCCCGCACTGCGGCCATCCTCCAGTCGCGCTTCGGCCCTCGGTCGCCACGGGCAGCGCCGGTCCAAACCCGGTAGCTTCGAGTGAATGGACGCCGACGTGGTGATTGTCGGCGGCGGCCCGGTCGGAGCCTCGCTCGCGCTGCTCCTGCGCCGCTCCGGGCTGCGCGCCATCGTGGTCGACCGGGCCCGGTTTCCGCGCGACAAGCCGTGCGGGGAGGGCCTGCTGCCGGCCGGGTCGCGCGTCCTCGCCGAGCTCGGCCTGGACCTGGCCCGAGAGGGCTTCCCGGTCCTGACCGGCGTGCGCTACCGGCTGGAGTCGGGCGCCTCGGCCCGGGCCGACTTCCGGACCGGACTCGGTCACGGCGTGCGCCGGCTCCGGCTCGACGCCATCCTCGCCGAGCGGGCCGGGGTGCTGACCGGGGTCCATGTGACCGCCGTCCGGCCGGGGCGGGCCGGAGTCGAGGTGGAGACGTCGGCGGGCAGGCTGCGGGCGACCAGCGTGGTCGCGGCCGACGGCCTGCGCTCGCCGGTGGCCCGGCTGCTGGGCTGGGCCCGGCCCCCGTCCGGGAAGCCCCGCCACGGGCTGGTCGGCCACCTGCTGAGCGACGGCCCGCCGACGCGCGAGATCGCGGTCAGCCTGCTGGGCGGCGTGGAGACGTACTCCGCCCCCGCCGGCGGCGGCGAGGTCCTGGTGGCGGTGCTGGGTCCCCGCGGCTCACTCCGGCGGCGCGGACTCAGCGTCGAGCAGAGCTACCGCGAGATCGTCGCCCGCGCCCACCCGGAACTGGCCGGTGCCCCCCTGGCCGGCCGGGTGCGCGGGGCCGGGCCGTTCCGGGTCCGGCCGGCGACCGTCGCCGCGGGCGGCGTCTTCCTGGCCGGCGACGCCGCCGGCTTCCTGGACCCGCTCACGGGCGACGCCATGGCCGCGGGGCTGGTCCAGGCCGCCGCGCTGGCCCGGCTGCTGGCGGCGGATCCCGCCACCGCGGCGGCCGGATACCGCCGCTTCGTGGCCCGCCAGTGGCGGCGCCGGCGCGTGGTCGGGAGCCTGGCCCTGGTGCTGACCGGCCGGGCCGCCCTGGCCCGGCGCGCGGTCGCCGGCGTCACCCGGCGGCCGGGCGCGCTGCAGGTGCTGATGGAGGTCAACGAGGGCTCGCGGGGCCTGGCCTCGATCGGGGCCCGGGACTGGGCCGCGCTGGCCGGCCTGTGAGCAGCTTTCTCGGCTTCGGCACCGCGCTGCCCGCGCACCGGGTGGGGGCGGCCGAGAGCGTGGCCGCCCTGGAGGCGGTGTGGCCCCGGCTGAGAGGGGTCGCCCGGCCGGAGCCGGTCACCCGCTACACGGTGGAGCCGATCGAGCGCGTGGTCCGCCCGCACTCTCTGGGCGAGGCGATGACCGCCTACGCGGAGCACGCCCCGCGCCTGGCCCGGGCGGCGGCGGAGCGCGCCCTGGCCGCCGCCGGCCTCGACCCGGGTGGCGTCGACCTCGTGATCTCGGTGTCCTGCACCGGCTACCTGGTGCCCTCGCTGGACGTCCGCCTGATCGCCGAGATGGGCATGCGCCCGGACGTCATCCGGCTGCCGCTGACCGAGCTCGGCTGCTCGGGCGGGGGAGCCGCCGTGGCCGCGGCCCATCGCCACCTCGCCGCCTACCCCCAGGACCGGGTGTTGATCGTGGCCGTGGAGCTGCCCTCGCTGTCGTTCCATCCCGAGGACCGCTCGCTGGACAACCTGACGGCCGCCTTCGTCTTCGGCGACGGCGCGGCGGCGGCGGTGCTGAGCGACGCCGAGGCCGGTCTCCAGGTGATCAGCGCCGGGTCCCGGCTGCTGCCCGGCAGCGCGCAGCTGCTGGGCTTCGACCTCAGGGACACCGGGTTTCACGTGGTCCTCGACCGGCGGCTGCCGCGCCTGATCGAGCACCGCCTCGGCGAGGTGGTGGACGACTTTCGCCACCGCCATGAGGTGGGCCCCCTCGATTTCTTCGCGGTGCACGCGGGCGGGCCGCGCATCTTCGACGCGGTGGCGGCGGCGCTGGACCTCCCAAGCGACGCCCTCGAGGTCTCCCGGCGGGTGTTCCGGCAGGTGGGCAACCTCTCCTCGGCCTCGCTCCTGTTCAGCCTGGCGGCACTGCCGGAGACTCCCGGCGAGGGCCTGGCGCTGGCCTTCGGGCCGGGCGTGACCGTCGAGCTGGCCCACCTCAGAAGAGGCCGGGGATGAACCTCGCCCGGCCCTTGAACGCGGCCTCGTAACCCGGCACTGCGGCCAGGAGCCGTTCCTCGGCCCGGACCCGGTCCCACAGCAGCACCGCATTGAGGGCGCTCAGGCCCAGGGCGCTCAGCCACGCCCCGCCCGCCATCGGCAGCGCCAGGAACTCCAGCGCCACCGCGACGTAGTTGGGATGGCGGATGTGGCGGTACGGACCCGCGGTGACGGGGTCGAGGCCGTCCGGTACCACCGCCCGCACGTTCCACCAGGGGCCCAGGCTGGAGATGCTCCACCAGCGCAGGCCCGTGGCCGCGGCCAGCACGGCAGCCCAGCCCGGTGCCCCCCGAGGCTGGCGCCGGCAGGCGGCGATCTCCAGCGGGGGGAGCGCGAAGAGGGCAACGTGCAGCGCCACCATCAGCGGGTAGCGGGCGCGGGCTGCCTGCCGCCCCGTCACCGCCGCCTCCCGCGCCGCCGAGATGCGCAGCTCGCGGAGCCGCTGCAGCCCCTCGGCGGCGAGCAGCACCAGGTACCAGGGAGGGAGCCGGCCCATCGCTTTAGAGTGTGGCCCATGGACTTCGAGCTCTCCCCTTCGGAAAAGGTCTTTCGCGACGAGTTCCGGGCGTGGCTGGGGGCGAACCGGCCGGCCTGGGCCGACGGTGACCAAGAGGAGGATGCCGGCTCGCCGGAGTGGCTGGAGCGGCGGCGCGAGTGGCAGCGGCAGATGCACGCCGCGGGCTACATCGGCCTCAACTGGCCCCGGGAGTTCGGCGGCAGGGGCGCCGGCCTGATGGAGCAGATCATCCTCAACCAGGAGATGACGGCGGCCCGGGCTCCGGACCCGATCAACGTCCTCGGCCTCGGCATGGGCGGTCCGGTAATCATTACCCACGGCACCCAGGCCCAGAAGGAGCGCTACCGGGACCGGATCCTATCCGCCGAGGAGATCTGGTGCCAGGGCTTCAGCGAGCCCAACGCCGGCAGCGACCTCTCGGCTCTGCAGACCCGGGCCGAGGACCATGGCGACCATTACCTGGTGAGCGGCCAGAAGGTCTGGACCACGCTGGCCCACGTCTCCAAGTTCTGCCTGCTGCTCACGCGCGAGCGCAGCGAGGCCAACCCCCGCGATGGCCTCACCTACCTGGTCGTCGACATGGAGTCGGCCGGGGTGACGGTCCGACCGCTGGTCCAGATCACCGGCGAAGCGGAGTTCAACGAGGTCTTCCTCGACCAGGTCCGGGTGCCCAAGGAGAACGTGCTGGGCAGCCCCGGTGAGGGCTGGAAGGTCGCCATGACCACGCTTCTCCACGAGCGCGGCACCCTCGGCATGCAGCTCGCCAACCGGGCCGCGCTGACCGCCGGCGAACTCGTCGAGCT
>JBBSHA010000155.1:0-5868 GCA_038253595.1 Candidatus Dormibacterales bacterium | reverse complement strand
TGGCCAGTTCTACCTGGGAGCGCTCGGCGGCGTGTACGCGGGCTACGCGGTCCACGGCCTGCCTGCCCTCGTCCACGTGCCCCTGGCGCTGGCCGCGGGCATCCTGACAGGGTTCGCCTGGGCGGCCATCGCGGGCGCCCTGAAGGCCCGCTTCGGGGCCCACGAGGTGATCACCACGATCATGCTCAACTACGTCGCCTTCCTCCTCGCCGACTACCTGATCAACAACCGGGGGCCGCTGGCGGACGTGCGGGCGAGCGCCCCCAAGACCCCTTTCATCGACCCCCTGGCCCAGCTCCCGGTCCTGGTCGCCGGCACCCGGCTCCACCTCGGCCTGCTGCTGGCGCTGCTGGCCGTGCCCCTGGTCTGGTTTCTGATCGAGCGGACCACGCTCGGATTCCGGATCCGGGCGGTGGGCCACAACGCCACGGCCGCCCGCGCCAATGGGATCTCGGTGGCCTGGACCCTGCTGACGGCGATGGGTCTCTCCGGCGGGCTGGCCGGGTTGGCCGGTGCCGACGAGATCCTGGGCGTCTCCCGCTACATGCCGCCCGCCTTCTCGACCGGCTACGGGTTCGACGCCATCGCCGTCGCCCTGCTCGCCCGCAGCAATCCCTGGGCCATCGTCCCCGCCGCCTTCCTGTTCGGGGCCATGCGCAGCGGCGCCGGCTTCATGCAGCTGGAGACGCAGGTGTCGGCCGACCTGATCTCGATCGTCCAGGCCACGGTGATCATGTTCATCGCCGCCCCCCTCCTGATCCGCTGGATCTTCCGGCTCCGGGAGACGCCGGCGGCGCCGGTGTCGGTGGCCGGCTCCGGTCTGGGCACGTCCGGGGTCAGGCCGTGACCGAACTGCTCCATCGGGCCGACCTGGTGGGCCTGGCCACGGCGACGCTGGTCGCCGCCACGCCGCTGGTGCTGGCCGCGCTGGGGGGCGTGATGAGCGA
Organism: Candidatus Dormibacterales bacterium; assembly: GCA_038253595.1. Lineage (GTDB taxonomy): Bacteria > Chloroflexota > Dormibacteria > Dormibacterales > Dormibacteraceae > JBBSHA01. The sequence continues at coordinate 4,921 of JBBSHA010000155.1, read as the reverse complement.
GCGGTCGGGCGTGGTCAACATCGCCCTCGAGGGCATCATGCTGACCGCCTCCTTCGTCGGCTACGCGGCCGCCTTCGCCACCCACAACCTGGGCGCGGGCTTGCTGGCCGCGGTTCTCTCGGGAATGCTGATCGCCGGTCTCCACGCGGTCCTCTCGATCGAGTTCCTGGTCGACCAGATCGTCAGCGGCACCGTCATCAACATCCTCGCCGTCGGCATCACCGGGGTCTTCTACCGCACGTACATCCAGGAGGCGAACGTGCGCGGGCCCGGCATCCTGCCGGTCTGGAAGATCCCCCTGCTGAGCGACCTACCGGTGCTGGGCCGGGTGCTCTTCCAGCACCAGGCGGTCACCTACTCGATGCTGGTGCTGGTGCTGGCGGTGCACCTGGTGCTGTTCCACTCGGTCTGGGGGCTGCGCACCCGGGCCTGCGGCGAGAACCCGCACGCTGCCGAGACCGCCGGCATCAACGTCAAGCGCGTGCGCTACGTGAACGTGGTCTCGAGCGGTGCGCTGGGCGGCCTGGGAGGTGCGTACTTCACCATCCAGCAGATCGGCAACTTCCTGCCCAACATAACCGGGGGCCGGGGGTTCATCGCCCTGGCCGCGATGATCTTCGGCAAGTGGACGCCGGTCGGGGCCTTTGCGGCCTCGCTGCTGTTCGCCTGCGCGGACGCGATCGGGGCCCGGCTCCAGTACCTGGGCGTCCACATCCCGCCCCAGTTCTTGGGTATGCTGCCGTACGTTCTGACCATCGTGGTCGTAGGCGGGGCGATGGGCCGCGCGATCGCGCCGGCCGCAGTGGGGAGGCCGTACCGGAAAATCTGATGCCTGACACCGAGATCAAACCATCCCCGTCCGCCGGCACCAGGCCCGAACCGCCGCTCACCGTTCTCTCCGAGGGCGACAGCCTGCGCGGCCTGCTCCAGATGCAGGGCGACGGCCACCTGCTGGGCACCTTCGAGGGCGAGGTCGAGTGCGAGGGCGAATTGCTGATCGGCCACGAGGCCCGGGTCACCGCCGACATCCGGACCCTCAACATCACCATCTCCGGCCTGGTCAAGGGCAACCTGTCGGCCAGTGGCCGGCTCAAGATCACCGCCACCGGCCGGCTCGAGGGGGACGCCCGGGTCGGCAACCTGATCGTCCAGGAGGGCGGCGTCCACCACGGGTCGATCGACGTCCACCCCGAGGGCCTGCCCGCGCCCCAGCCGCGGCCCGCCGCTCTGCCCCAGCCTGCCCCCCCGCTCACGCTCCCGGCGGTGGCGGCCGGGCGGCCCCAGATCACCGCCTCCGTGGACCGGGTCAAGAAGATGTGGGGAGAGTTCTTCTAGGTCCGCCCGGGCGGGCGGTCGCTGGTCCATAGTTGGGGCATGGCGAAGCCTCTGAGCGAGGTCAAGCTGGCCGAGGACGAAACCCTGCTGGATGGCTTCCAGGCCATCATCGGGGGCGAGACGGTGACCATCACCGCGGTGCTGGAGCGAACGTGCGTCTACGTGACCGCAACCGGCGACCGCAGGCTGGCGGGGAAGGCCGAGCTGATGGTGGAGCCGGAGGGCCTTCCGATCCGCCGCCGCAAGCTCGGCTAGGAACCCGTCCGAGCAACGCCGCGCAGTCGCGGCTTGGGGGGCGCGAACGCGCGAATGCGCATCCCGCACCCAATTGGGGCATTCGGCGGCAGAGCGCACCAGTTCGAGCGCCGGGAACGGTGCACTTGGCCGCCGATAGCACCGATTGGCCGGCTGCAGACAGGTGCACTTGGCCGCCGAGTGCACCGCGCGAGGCCGGCGCGAGCTCGGCCGGCCGGTCAACAGGGGGGCCGGTTCCCTCCCAGCCGCCGGGCGGCGCTAGGCTTGCGGGGATGTCACACGAGGCGATGGACCGCAACCTCGCCCTCGAGCTGCTCCGGGTGACCGAGGCGGCTGCTCTCGCGGCTGCCCCCCTCCAGGGCCGGGGCATGAAGGAGGAGGCCGACCAGCGGGCGGTCGACGCCATGCGTTCGGCGCTCTCCTCGGTGGACATGAGAGGCGTGGTCGTGATCGGGGAGGGCGAGAAGGACGAAGCCCCGATGCTCTACTTCGGCGAGGAGGTCGGCAACGGCCTGGAGCCCGAGGTCGACGTCGCCGTCGACCCGATCGACGGCACCCGGCCGGTGGCCAACGGGCAGCCCGGGGCCCTGGCAGTGGTCGCCCTGGCGGAGCGCGGCAGTATGTTCACCACCCACGTCCATTACATGGACAAGCTGGTGGTCGGCCGCCGGGCCCGCGGCGTCATCGACATCGAGATGCCCGTCGAGTGGAACCTGCGCCGGGTTGCCAAGGCCGAGGGCCTGCACCCGCGCGACCTGACGGTGGTGATCCTCGATCGGGAGCGCAACCAGGGGGTGATCGAGCAGGTCCGGGAGGTGGGCGCCCGCATCCGGCTGATCACCGACGGCGACGTGGCCGGGGCCATCATGGCCGCCCTCGAGATGAAGACCGGAATGCACGTGATGATGGGCAGCGGGGGGGCGACCGAGGGCGTGATCGCCGCCTGCGCCGTGAAGGCGCTGGAGGGCGACATGCAGGGGCGGCTGGTGCTGCGCAGCGAGGAGGAGCGCCGGATCGCCGGCGATGAGGGCCATCAGGGGGGCCGGGTGCTCGGCATCGACGAGCTCTGCTCGGGCCGCAACATCTTCTTCGCCGCCACCGGGATAACGGCCGGCGAGCTGCTGCAGGGGGTCCGGTACGAGGACTTCTACGCCTACACCCACTCCATGGTCCTGCGCTCCGCCTCGGGGACCATGCGCTACGTCGACGCCTTCCACGAGGTCAGCAAGCTGCGCTCCAAGGGCCTGCTGCCCGAGCAGGTGGTGCTCAGCGTCCTGAGGTAGCGCCCCGCCCCGCCGGCCGGGAGGAGATTGCCCGAAGGCGTTGGCGGACGGGGACGGCCGACCTATACTGCCCCGGGCACCGACCCGGCCGTCCCTGCCCCCGCTAATGCCCATGCCCATTTCCTCGATGTTCCCGTCCCCCAGCCGGCGGCAGGCTACCGCCGCCCTCCTGCTGGCGCTGCTCGTGCTCCCCGGACTGGCGAGCCCCCGGCCGGTCCGCGCCGACAGCTGTGACGCCGGCCTCTCCGCATGCCGGGGGATCGTCGACGCCCAGGCCACCCAGACCGCCAACGAGCATCGGCTGGCCGAGATCCAGGCCGGCATCAGCGACACCCAGGCCCGGATGAAGGCGCTCACGGCGCTGATCGCCAAGCTCGATGGTGAGGTCCGGCAGCTCGAGGCCCAGATCGCCCTGACCCATGCGGCGATCGACGATCTGGACCGCAGGATCGCCTTCGCCGAGGCCGACATCCAGCAGCGCCAGGCCCAACTGGAGGTGCGCCAGGGGGTCCTCGAGATGCGCGTCCGCTCCCTCGACAAGCACGGCACCTTCGACTACATGGAGCTGGTGCTGACCGCCCACACCTTCCCCGAGCTGGTGGACCGGGTGATGATCGCGGATCAGGTGGTGGGGGCCGACCGGCGCCTCATCGACCAGCTGCGGGAGCGCCGGGCCGGCATCGAGGCGGCCCAGAAGCGGCTCCAGGGTGACCGCACCCAGCAGGAGGGGCTGCTCCAAGAGCAGGGCCAGGCCGAGGCCGCGATCGATCAGAGCCGGCGCACGCAGCAGGGCGCCCTGGCCGAGCAGGTCGGGCTGGAGGCGCGCGTCGAGACTCAGCGGACCATCCTCGAGCAGCAGCAGGCCCAGATCACCGAGCAGATCGGCGGTCTCCAGCAGCAGTACCGCCAGCAGCTGGCGGCCCTCAAGCCGCCGGTCCCCCCGCCGGCCGCCGCGCCCGCTCCGGGCCCGGCCCAGGGCCCCGCTCAGGGCCCCGCTCAGGGCCCCGCTCAGGGCCCCGCCCAGGGCGGGGCGGGCGCGTCCGGCGCGTCCGGCTTCCAGTGGCCGGAGTCCTCCCACGACATCACCCAGGGGTTCGGCTGCACCGATCTCCTGTTCGAGCCTGTCAATGCCTCCTGCGCCAGCCGGCACTGGCACACCGGGGTGGACATCGCCGGTCCCGCGGGCACCCCGATCTACGCGGCGGCCGCCGGCATCGTCAACGACTACCCGGGCAGCAGCGGTTACGGCAACTACGTGATCGTCGTCCACGCCGGCGGCTACTCGACCCTGTACGGCCACCTCCAGGGCTTCGGCGCCGCCAGCGGCCGGGTCGTCCAGCAGGGCCAGGTGATCGGCTCCGAGGGCTCCACCGGCAACTCGACCGGACCCCACCTCCACTTCGAGATCCGCTACAACGGCAACTACCTGAACCCCTGCGCCTTCGCCGCCTGCTGAGGCCGGCCGCGCGTTTCAGCCGGAATGGAGCCCGTACGTGGTCCAGGGCAGCGCCGAGAAGGGCGGGAAGCGGAGCCGGTCGTACTGCCGGCCCAGCTGCCGCCTCAGCTCGGGCGGCGGCATGTCCACCACCACCACGTATTCCGGGCGCTGGTCGCGGATGGCGGCCACCGAGTCGGCCTGGGCGTGCGGCTCCACGCGCCAGGCCGAGTTGTGGATGATGTAGCGTCCGGCGGGATCGCGGCCCGTCTCCACGTACAGCCAGGGCAGGTCGCCCCAGACCGCCAGCCGGCCCTGCACCCGGAGGGCCGCGGCCATCCGCTCGACCTGGTCGGGGCGGCCGGGAAATCGGCCGGCGTAGGCCTCCCAGCCCTCGACCCCGACCACCCGGTCGTACCAGTTCCGGTAGTAGCCGGGCAGGTCGCCCCAGCCGAAGCTCGCGTACTGGAAGCGGGGATAGGGCCAGGGCCCGATCACGAACATCTCCAGGCGGGGCAGGAACATCAGCGCCTGCAGGCCGAGCACCAGCCCCACCAGGAGCGGGGCGAAGAGAGCGCGGGTGATCCAGAGCCCCAGCAGCAGCGAGAGCGGG
>JBBSHA010000154.1:0-5911 GCA_038253595.1 Candidatus Dormibacterales bacterium | reverse complement strand
TCCCAGTCCATCCCCATCCGCTGGGCGGTCTGCTCGGTCATCCGGGTGGCCACGAACCCGGGGGCGACCGTGTTGACGTTGATGTTGAAGGGGCCCAGCTCGATCGCCAGCGTCCTGGCCATGCCCTGGAGGCCGGCCTTGGCGGTCGAGTAGTTGGTCTGCCCGCGATTGCCCAGCGCGGAGGTGGACGAGAGCAGGACGATCTTGCCGTAGCGGTTGGGCACCATCGCCCGCTGCGCCGCCTGGACGGACAGGAAGCTGCCCTTGAGGTGGGTGTCGATGACCCCGTCCCAGTCGTCGTCGCTCAGCTTGTGGAGCAGGTTGTCGCGCGTGATGCCGGCGCAGGCGACCAGGATGTCGAGGCGGCCGAACCGCTCCACCGCCTTCTCGACCGCCGCCTCCACCTGGGCCCGCTGGGTGACATCGCAGGCCAGGCCAAGGGCCCGCTCGCCGAGCGGCCGCGCCACCTCGGCGGCCGGCTCCTCGTCCATGTCGCAGATCAGCACCGAGGCGCCCTCCTCCGCGAGCAGGCCGGCGGTGGCCGCGCCGATGCCCCGCCCGCCCCCGGTGACCATCGCCACTCTGCCATCGAATCTCATGTCTTGCCTCCCTCTAGGTGTTGGTGTGTTGCGTCCAGGACCAGCAGGGCATCCGCCGCCAGGGCGCCCTCCCCGGCGGCCAGGACCAGCAGCGGGTTGACGTCCAGCGCCAGCAGCCGGTCGCCGAAGTCGAGCGCCAGCTCGCCGAGCGCGACCAGCACCTCGGCGACCGCGTCCAGGTCGGCCGCGGGCCGGCCCCGGGCGCCCTCCAGGACAGCGACTCCGCGCAGCTCGCCGAGCATCCCCAGGGCATCGCTGTGGGCGATCGGGGGCAGGCGCAGGGAGGCGTCCTGGAGCACCTCGACGAAGACTCCGCCGAGCCCGGCGACCAGCACCGGGCCGAACTGGGGATCGCGGAAGATCCCTGCCACCAGCTCGGCCACGGGTTCGACCTGGCGGGCGACGAGCAGGCCCTCGACCGGGCCCAGGCCGAGCTCCGCGACGCTCTCCAGCATCGCCTCGGCCGCCGCCTGCACCTCGCCGCTCGAGGCCAGTCCGAGCCGGACTCCGCCCACCTCGGTCTTGTGGCTGATCGCCGGCGACTGCACCTTGAGCACGACTGGGAATCCCAGCTCGGCCGCTGCCTGGGCCGCCTCGGCCGGGCCGGCGGCCAGCCATTCGGGCGGGATGCGGACGCCGTACGCCTCGAGCAGGCGCTTGGCCGCGGTCTCGGAGACGGTGCCCTGCCAGCCGTCCGCCAGCGGCGGCGGGTGGCGACCCCCACGGCCGGCAGGACGCGGGGGGTGACGGCGCGCGTGGCCGTACTCGATGGCGTGGGCGAGTGCCCTCACGCCCAGCTCCAGCCCGTTGCCGAAGTGGAGCCCGTGCCGGGTCACCGTCTCCCGGCCGAACGGCGTGAGGTCCACCGCGGCGGTGGCGGCCAGGCCGGCGAAGACGGGCGCCGAGTCCAGCGCCCGGGCGAGCCCGGCGAGGCGCTCTTCGAGGGCGGCCGGGGCAGGCCCCGGCTCGCGGGGCGGATCGGTATTGATGAGCAGTGCGTCGTAGCCATCCTCCGCGGCGGCCGCCTCGATGCAGGCGCCCAGCAGCTCGGGCTGGTTGACGATGACGCCGGTGGTGTCCAGCGGGTTCTGCGGAGTGCCGAAGACGGGCAGCAGGGCGGCCAGGCGGGCCTTGGTCGCGGGCGCGAAGTCGGGCAGCTCGATGGCGGTCCCCTGGGCGAGGTCAGCGACCAGCCCGCAGGCGCCCCCGGAGGTCGTGATCACCGCCGTCCGCCCCCCCTCCGGCCAGCCCCGGGCAGCGAGCAGGGCGCAGGTCTCGAGCAGTTCCTCGAGACTCCGGACGCGGATCACGCCGTGCTGCCGGAAGACCGCGTCCACCACCGCATCGGCCCCCGCCAGCGAGCCGGTGTGGGCGGCCACCGAGCGAGTGCCGGCCGGGCTCCGGCCGACCTTGAGCACGACCAGCGGCTTGCCTGCCGCCAGCGCCAGCGCGGCCGCCTCCAGGAAGCCCCCGGGGTTGCGGATGCCCTCGAGCAGGGCGCCCACCACCCGCACCTCGGGGCGGCCGACGAACTCGCGGATGAAGTGGTCGGCGCCGAGCATCGCCTCGTTGCCGATCGAGACCATGTGGGCAAGCCCGATCGCCCGTTGCTGGGACATCCGGTGGAAGTGGAGGAGCATGGCCCCGCTCTGGCTGATCAGGGCGGTCGCACCCGGCTGAAGGGGCGCCGCCAGGAGCAGACCGTAGGCGGGCACCCGGTCGTGGACGTTGACGAAGCCCAGGCAGTTGGGGCCGAGCAGCTCGATCCCCAGCTCCTGGCAGCGGGCGACCAGCTTCGCCTCGCGCAGTTCACCCTCGGGGCCGACCTCGCGAAAGCCGGCGGTCAGCATCGTCACGCTCCGGACGCCGCTGCGCCCGCATTGCTCGATGACGCCGAGCGCGGCGCCGGTGCCGGTCATCACGTAGGCGTGGTCCACCGGTTCGGGAATCGCGGCCAGGTCGGGGTGGCAGGGGCGGCCGAACTGCACCGGCCGGTCGGGGTGGACCAGGTGCAGGTGGCCGGTGTAGCCGAGGTCCGTGAAGTTGGCGATCAGATTGGCCGACCAGATGGAGGCCTCGGTGGCCCCGACCAGCGCCACCGACCGCGGGCTGAGCAGGCTCACCCGGCTCCGGCCAACCCGCGCACGAAGCCCGGGTAGACGCCGGCCAGCATCGGCAGGGCTCGCTCGCGGAGCACCTCCAACTCGCCGGCGCTGGGCTCGGGCGTCGGGTGGGCGTCCGCACGCACCGCCAGCTCGAAGCCGGTGGCGGCGCGCACCGACTCCACCGACTGGCCGGGATGCCAGGAGGCCAGCTCCAGCCGTCCGCCGGCACCCGGGACCAGCACCGCCAGCGGGGTCACCAGGCGGTCCGGCATGCCGGTGGCGGTGACGAAGTCGACCCGCTCGACCAAGGTTCGCGGCGAGTGCTCGGTACGGAACAGGATCACCCGGGGCACCAGCGGGTAGAGGACGGCCGAGCCGAAGGCGCCCGGAAAGCGGCGCCGGGGTCGGGCGTGGTCGCCGATCACGTGGAGGTTGATCCGGGCCTGGACGTCGATCTGGACCCCGGAGAGGAAGAACACGTCGAGGCGGCCGCGCTGGGCGGAGTCGAAGAACTCCTTGGAGCCGATGAACGGGACCGCGCCCGGGACCCCGGGCAGGCGGTAGCGCAGACCGGGCGCATGGGTGGCGGCGGCGAGCAGGACGGCCGCCGCCGGTATCGGCGAGTTGACCCCCACCCCCACCCTATCGCCCCGCCTGATCGCCCGCGCCATTACGCAGGCCATCAGCTCCTCAGTCGTGAAGCGGGACAAGCGCGTCGATGTAGTCGCTGAGGATCACCTGCTCGGCCAGGCCCAGCCGCTCGCCGGCGCCGTCCATCACCTCGTCCACGGACACGATGACGTGACGGGCGGCCTGGGCGACCAGGCGGTCGTCGTACTCGGTGCCGATCACGACATTGCCCTCGAGGTCGGCGCGGCGGCCGTGGAGGAGAGCGAAGTCGGGCCGGATGGCAGGCACCAGGACCACCCGCCGGCCGGGCTGGAAGGGGTCGTCCACCACCTGGAAGTCGGGGCGGACGGCCAGCAGGTCGGAGCCCAGCAACCCCGGCACCGGGGTGAACGCCACCCCGCTCGCCCCGGCCTGGATCGCCATCAACATCGCCGGACAGGTGTGGTCGAGCATCTCCAGCCGGCCGCTCTCCACCGCCGTGGTGAAAGCGGGCGCGAACCCCTCCTCGCCGAGGTCCACACCGCTCGATTCCAGCGAGCGGGCGCAGCCTGCCGCCACCAGGGCCTCGACCGCGTGGCCGCCGGTCGGCACCCCGATCAGGCGCAGGTGGCGGCGGCCCTGGGCGATCAGCTCCTGGACCAATGCCGTCGCAGCCGGGCGGCCGAGGGCAATCGACGCGCCGTCGGGGATCACCGCCACCGCGTCCGCGAGCGAGGTCAGGGGGACCTTCACCTCCCCGATGATATTCGCTCGCGGGGTGGCTGCCGGGCGCGCGCCCGTCAGCCGCAGCTCACGGGCGGGCGCGCGGGGGGCGACCCAGCTCGGCGTGGATTTGGTGGCCCGGGGGGGCGTTCTGCCGGACGTACGAGCAGATCGTCACGATCACCCGGTCCTGCTCGGTCAGGTGGCGCTGCAGGGTTCGGCACTGCTGGAGGATCGCCTCGGCGTCGAGGAAGGTCTGCTCGGCCCGGGTCTCGCCCGCCCGGCCCAGCACGTCCTGGCCGACCATGATCACGAACATGAAGATCAGCTGGGTGACACTGGAGAGGAAGAGCAGGAACGCGAACGGGTAGGGATCGAAGCGGATGATCCCGGCCAGGGCCAGCCCCATCCAGCCGAACTGGAAGACGGCCGCCGCGTAGAAGGCCCACATCGAGCTCACCCGCTCGGTGATCCAGGCCGCGAGGCGGCCGTTGAAGCCGATGAACTGGTCTCGCACCCGGACCGGCGGCTGGAGCTTGCGCTCGGCGATCCAGGGATGGACGTCGGCCTCGACCAGGGCGATGCCCCGGTTCAGGATCATGTCCTGCTCGACCATGTGCGACTGCAGCTTCACGACCTGGCCCAGGATCGCCTCGGCGTCCGTGTAGGTCTTGACCGCCCGCCGGTCGGCGAGCCGGCCCAGGATCCCCTGGCCGACCAGGATCACGAAGACCAGCAGCAGCTGGACGACGTTGCCGAGGAAGAGGAGGAAGGGAAAGGGGTAGGGGTCGGCGCCGTGTAGCGGCCCGACGCTGGCCAGCGTGATCCAGGTCAGGAAGAAGAGCAGGGAGGCGTACACGGCCCACATCGAGCCGACGGCCCTGGTCATGGTGGCCGCGATCCGGTCGTTCAGCCCGAGCTGCTCCGAGGGCAGCTGGGGCCGACGCGCGCGCACGGGCGGGGGTGCCGGGGAGGGTGTCGTATCGGTGCTCATCGTGCGGCAGCATATCTGCCGGCCCGGGGGTCGGGAACCGCGGACGCGGGCCGGGGATCATGGGATGCGCTCGAGGACCCCGAACGGGACGATGGTGCCGGCGGAGGTGCGTGAGTTCAGGAAATAGTGGACGGATGTCGCAAGACATCACACAGACACGGCATCGAGGCAGCCGAGAACTGCCCCCTCGGCGGCCGCATCCTGTCCACGGCCTCCACCGTCGACTAGGACAAGCACGGCCGGGACCAGCCGGCAGCGGGGGGCCGGATCCCGAAGTCGGCAGGGTTGTGAGAGCGAATGCGGCGAAAGACCCGGACCAAGAATGGACGCAAGGTGTACGCCAGACGCGAGCACGTCGTGGAACCGGTCTTCAGCCTCATCCAACAGGCGCTCGGCTTCAGACAGTCTCTACTCCGAGGACTCGCGCAGGCGTCGGCTGAGTGGGAGCTGGTCAGCCTGGTCTACCACCTGCGCCGACTGCACGCCAGCGAGCGATTCCGACTGGTAACCATGGGCTGATAAGGCCCTTGAACCCTGCACATCAGCGGCAGATGGCGGCCCAACAGACCACCCCGGCGCCTCCCTGGGGCCGGCCGTTGTGTCGGACCGGTTCAGCCCGGCGGTGCGCATTGCGCCCAAGGCGTCCATGGCGTCATTGCGTAGAGGGTCTTCCAGATATGGACCGGCGGAACTACCGCCGGCCGTGACTGGCAGATGCCGAACGCACGTGAAAGGGGCCCCGCCGCTGCGGAGCCCCTTCGGACCGGGTCCTGTAGTCAGGCGATCGCCGGCTTACGCTGCGTCACGAATACCACCGCCCGCATTGCGAAGAGCTCGAAGAGCAGAGTCCCGAACACCGCCACGGCGCCGATCGTCATCGC
>JBBSHA010000153.1:0-5936 GCA_038253595.1 Candidatus Dormibacterales bacterium | reverse complement strand
TTCGCCCGCTACCTGATCGTCAAACTCACCGGCCTCCAGCGCGAGCTGGTCACCTACCTCAAGTACTACAACGAGGACCGCGCCCACCGGGGCCGCCACACCAAGGGCCGCACGCCCCTCGCTGTGGCTCAGCCAGGCATCCGGGCGCCCCCTCATGTGAGGCCAGACTCTCTCGGGATCTCCGGGACCGGACAGACTAGGGGGCCACCTCGTGGCAGTCCCGGCAGCGCGCCTCGTAGGCCTCGGCCGCCCCCACCTGGATCACCGGGCTGGTGCGGGAGGCCGGCCGGCCGTCGATCAGGCGCTGGGTCATGGTCGCGTTCAGCGAGCGGCAGCGCATGCAGACCGCTCGCAGCTTCATCACGTCGTCGGCCCGCGCCATCAGGTCCGCCATGGGCCCGAACGGCTCGCCCTTGAAGTTGCGGTCCAGCCCAGCCACGAAAACGGTGACCCCGGACTCGACCAGGTCCACCGCCACCGCGCCCAGGCCGTCGTCGAAGAACTGGGCCTCGTCGATGGCGACCACGTCGCAGCCGGTGGCGAGCAGCGAGACCTGGGCGGCGGTGGACACCGGCTCGGCGGCCATCGCGGCACCGCCGTGGGTCGAGATGCTCTCCCGGCCCTCGTAGCGGTCGTCGAGCGCGTGCTTGAAGATGCCCACCCGGCGCCCGGCGATCCGGTGCACGGTGGCCAGCCGGAGCAGCTCGCCACTCTTGTTGGAGAACATCGGCCCGCTGATCACGGTCAGCGAGCCCTTGACGGGAGGCACGCCGCGATAGCTTAGTGTCCTGCCCCAGAACATCGCGGCAAATCGCGGCTCCGGACGCCCATGTGTGCGGCAGGGGGCCCGGCGACGCGTCGTCACGCATCAATGGATGCGCTCCTCCCTCCGCCACCCCTTCCTTCACCTCGCCGCCCGGACCGGCACCCTCAGGGCGCCTGCCACTATTTACCGTGCGAACCTCCGGTGCAGGACACTACCCTCTGATGGCCACCTTCGGTCCCCTCAAGCCGGCCCGCTGGCTGGCGAAGCACATCGCCGACCCGGGCCTCCGGGTCATCGACTTCCGCTGGTACCTGGACGGGCGCTCCGGGGCGGCCGCCTACGCCTCGGGCCACATCTTGGGCGCTGTGTTCGTGGACCTCGACCGCGAGGTCACCGGGCACCGCCCCGAGGCCGGCCGCCACCCGCTGCCGGAGCCGGCCGCGTTCGCGGCCGCGATGCGCCGGGCGGGAGTCACCGGGCGCACGCGCGTGATCGTGTACGACGACCAGGGCGGCTTCTCCGCGGCCCGCCTGTGGTGGCTCCTGCGCCACTTCGGCCACCCCCTGGCGGCGGTCCTCGACGGCGGCCTCCAGGCCTGGACCGGGGCGCTCAGCCGCGAGGTCCCGAGCCCGCCGGCGGGCGATTTCAAAGTCCGGCCGGGGCCGGCCGCGGACACCGTCGACCTCGACGGCGTGGCCCGCCCGGAGGCGGGTCGGGTGCTGCTTGACGCACGGGCCGGGGAGCGGTTCCGGGGCGAGGTGGAGCCACTCGACGCCCGGGCCGGTCACATCCCGGGGGCCCGCCACGCCGCCTGGCAGGACAATCTCGGCGCCGACCTCCGCTTCCGGCCGCCCGGCGAGCTGCGCGACCGGTTCGCCGGGCTCGGCGTCGGGCGCGGACCGGAAGCGGTCGCCTACTGCGGCTCGGGGGTGAGCGCCTGCCACAACCTGCTCGCGCTGGAGGTGGCCGGGCTGGCCGGGGCCCGCCTCTACCCGGGCTCGTGGAGCCAGTGGTCGAGCCGGCCCGGCGCCCCGGTGGCGACCGGCGCCAAGGACTGACGCGGCTTAACCTAGCAGGATGCTGCTCGAAGGTAAGAAACTCCTCATCACCGGCGTGCTCGACCGCCGGAGCATCGCCTTCTCGATCGCCGAGGAGGCCCAGCGGGCCGGCGCTGAGATCGTGCTGACCAGCTTCGGCCGGGTCATGAACATCACCCGGATGATGGCCAAGCGGCTGCCGGTCCAGCCCGACGTGCTGGAGCTGGACGCCACCCGGGCCGAGGACCTGGCCGCGGTGAGCGCCGAGCTGAAGGGCCGTTGGGGCCACCTCGACGGCTGGGTGCACTCGATCGGCTTCGCGCCCGAGGACGCGCTCGGGGGCAACTTCCTGCACACGCCCTGGGCGAGCGCCGCCAGCGCCTACCAGATCAGCGCCTTCTCGCTCAAGGAGATCGCGGTCGGCCTGCTCCCCCTGATGCGCGACAGCGGGGGCTCGATCGTCACACTCGACTTCGACAACAGCGTGCACGCCTGGCCGTCCTACGACTGGATGGGTGTGACCAAGGCGGCGCTGCAGTCTGTGGTCCGCTACCTGGCCCGCGACCTCGGGCGCTACCGCATCCGCGTCAACGCGGTCTCCGCGGGACCGGTGAAGACGATCGCGGCCAAGGGCGTGCCCGGCTTCGAGCTGGTCGAGGAGTCGTGGTCCCGGCAGGCGCCGCTGGGTTGGGACACCACCGATCCCTCACCCGTCGGCAGGACCGTCTGCGCCCTGCTCAGCGACTACATGCCCGCCACTACCGGCGAGGTCGTCCACGTCGACGGCGGCTTCCACGCCATGGGCACCCCGCTGCCCCAGGAGACCGCGTGATCCACACCAGCCCGTTCCCCGCCGTCGAGATCCCCGACTCAGCGCTGACGCCCTTCGTGTTCGGGGCGGCGGAGGGGCTGCGCGACAAGATCGCCATCCTGGACGCGCCCAGCGGCCGGGCGCTGACCTACGGCCAGCTGCTGGACGCCATCCCCCGCCTGGCGACCGGCCTGGCCGGGCGCGGCTTTGCCAAGGGCGATGTGTTCGCGACCATGAGCCCCAACCTGCCCGAGTACCCGATCGTCTTCCACGGTGTCGCTTCGGCGGGCGGCATCAACACCACGCTGAACCCGCTCTACACCCCCGACGAGATCGGCTTCCAGCTCCGCGACTCCCGGGCTCGCTACCTGGTCACCGTGCCTGCCCTGGTCGAGAAGGCCCGGGAGGCGGCCTCCAAGTCGGATGTCGAGGAGGTGTTCGTCTTCGGCGAGGCCGACGGCGCCACGCCCTTCGCCGCGCTCCTCCAGGACGGCCGGCCCCCCCAGGTGACGATCGACCCGGCCCGGGACCTGGTGGCGCTGCCCTACTCCAGCGGCACCACCGGGTTCTCCAAGGGCGTCATGCTGACGCACCGCAACCTGGTGGCCAACCTGGTCCAGACCGGGGCAGTGCAGGACGTGCGGGAATCGGAGATTGTGGCGGCGGTGCTCCCCTTCTTCCACATCTACGGGATGTCGGTGATCATGAACCAGTCCCTCTTCCGAGGCGCGACCATCATCAGCTTTCCCCGCTTCGATCTCGAGGGCTTCCTGGCCGGGATCCAGGAGCACGGAATCACCCGCCTCTACCTGGCCCCTCCGATCATCGTCGCCCTGGCCAAGCACCCGCTGGTCGACAAGTACGACCTGTCGTCGGTGACCAGGGTGTTCAGCGGGGCGGCACCCCTGGATGGCGAGACGGCCCGGATCTGCGGCGAGCGGATCGGCTGCCGGGTGAGCCAGGGCTACGGCCTGACCGAGACCAGCCCGGTCTCGCACTCGGTGCCCGACAGCGCGGCCGAGGTTGTGGCCGGCTCGGTCGGCCCGGTGCTCGCCAACACCGAGTGCAAGGTGGTGGACGCCGCCAGCGGTCGCGAGCTGGGGGTGGGCGAGGACGGCGAGATCTGGATCCGCGGTCCCCAGGTCATGAAGGGCTACCTCAACAACGAGGAGGCGACCACGGCCAGCATCGACGGCGACGGCTTCTTCCACACCGGCGACATCGGCCACGTCGACGAGCGGGGCGAGTACTTCATAGTCGACCGGCTCAAGGAGCTGATCAAGTACAAGGGCTTCCAGGTCCCTCCGGCCGAATTGGAGGCGCTGCTCCTCTCCCACCCGGCAGTCGGCGACGCCGCCGTGATCGGCATCCCCGACGAGGAGGCGGGCGAGGTGCCCAAGGGCTTTGTGGTGCTGAAGGGCGAGGCGACGCCGGAGCAGATCATGGAGTTCGTGGCCACCCGCGTGGCCCCGCACAAGAAGATCCGGCGCCTGGAGGTGGTCGAGGAGATCCCCAAGTCGGCCTCGGGCAAGATCCTGCGCCGCGTCCTGCGGGACCGCGAGCAGCCCGCCTCCTAGCCTCGCCCGCGCGGGCTGCGAAACCCGCGGGAGCCGCCACCGGCGGCGCGCGGCGGGCATTTCAAGGGCGCCCTCGCAGCGTGGGCTTGGAGATGGCGCCGCGCGTCCTTACACTCCCGACTGATGGAGAGAGGGGGAGCCGTCCCACCCGCACCCGCACCCGCACCCGGGCCGGTGCTCGAGGTCGACGCGATCAGCATCCGGTTCGGTGGCGTGCTCGCCCTCGACCAGGTCTCCTTCGGCGTCCCCGCCCGGTCGATCGTGGGCCTGATCGGTCCCAACGGCGCCGGCAAGACCACGCTCTTCAACATCGTCACCCGGCTCTACCGGCCGAGCGCCGGCGACGTCCGCTGGGAGGGCCAGAGCCTGCTCCGCCGACCCGCCCACGCGATCGTCGGCCTGGGCATCACCCGGACCTTCCAGAGCGTCGCCCTGTTCCCCAACATGAGCGTGCTGGACAACGTGATGATCGGGCGCCACGCCGGGACCCCCGGTGGCGTCCTGCAGTCCGCGTTTGGCCTCCCGGTGGCTCGTCGCGCCGAGGCCCAGGCGCGCCGGGTGGCCCGAGACGGCCTGGAGGAGTTGGGCCTGGGTCACCTCGCCGGCCGGGCCGCCGGCGGCCTGCCCTTCGGCACGCTGAAGCGGGTCGAGCTGGCGCGGGCGCTGGTCTCGGGGCCGCGGCTGCTGCTCCTGGACGAACCGGCCGGCGGCCTCAACCACGAGGAGGTGGCGGCGCTCGGAGAGCTGCTCCGCCAGGTCCACCGGGCACACGCGCTGACCGTGCTGATCGTGGAGCACCACATGTCGCTGGTCATGTCGGTGTCGGACCGCGTGGTGGTGCTCAATTTCGGCCGCAAGGTCGCCGAGGGCGTCCCCGCCCACGTCCAGGCCGACGCGGCCGTGATCGAGGCCTACCTGGGGGGTGCCGGTGCCGCTTCTTGACCTGCGCGACGTGCACGCCCGCTACGGGCAGAGCCGCGTGCTGCACGGCATCAGCCTGGCCGTCGAGCCGGGCGAGGTGGTCGCCCTGCTGGGCGCCAACGGCGCCGGCAAGACGACCACCCTGCGCACCGTGTCGGGGACGGTGACCCGCACCGGCACGATCGAGTTCGAGGGTCGCTCGCTGAACTCCGTCAGCCCGGAGGACATCGCCCGCCGGGGCATCGCCCACGTTCCCGAGGGACGGGGCGCCATGGCCCAGCTCAGCGTCGCCGACAACCTCCGGCTGGGCGCCCACGTGCGCGGCGACCGCAGCCGGCTGGGAGCCGACTACGACCGCGTCTTCGAGCTGTTCCCGATCCTCAAGCAGAGGCGCTCGCAGGCGGCCGGCACCCTCAGTGGGGGTGAGCAGCAGATGCTGGCGATCGGCCGGGCCCTCATGTCGCGGCCCCAGCTGATGCTCCTCGACGAGCCGTCCCTGGGGCTGGCCCCCAAGGTCGTCCGCCTGATCTTCGACATCGTCAGGTCCATCAACCGGGAGGAGGGGGTGTCGGTGCTGCTGGTCGAGCAGAACGCCACGCTGGCCCTGGAGATCGCCAACCAGGCGTTCGTGCTCGAGGTGGGCAGGATCGCCGCCGGCGGAGCGGCCGCCGACCTGAGCCGGGACGAGTCGGTGCGCCGCTCGTACCTGGGGTATTAGTTAGTGTCCCGGCACCGAAGTTCACAGCAAATCGCGGCTCCGGACGCCGATGCGGATGTCAGGCGCCCCGGCGGCGCGTCGTCACGCATCGACCGATGCGCTCCTC
>JBBSHA010000152.1:0-5966 GCA_038253595.1 Candidatus Dormibacterales bacterium | reverse complement strand
CTCTTCAACCTGGACCCGGATCTCGCCCAGACCCCGCTCGCGATCGCCGAAACTCCTTTCGCGGTTGTTCAACTCCTCGATCCGGCGCTCGAGGTTCTCCTCCTTCTGGTGCAGGCGGCGCTCGGACTCCTGGGCCTGGGCCCGGATCTGGCGCGCCTCCTGCTCGGCGCTGGTGCGGACCCTGACCGCCTCCTCTTTGGCCTCCAGCAGCCGTTCCTTGACGGCATTGTCGGCCTCGACTAGGCGCTGGCGGCCTCTCGCCTCGGCCTCGCCCAGTTCGGCGCCGTGGCGCCGGCGGAGCCTTGCCTGGGCGGCGAGGTAGCCGGCTCCCGAAGAGAGGACGGCGGCGGCCACCACCAACAGGACGACGACGTAAATCGACATTGGTTGGTTCACCTCTTGTATTCGGTTGTGAAGGTGCTGAACCATGTGGGCGGGCGCCGCTCAGGGGCTCCCGACCTGGTCAGGACTATTCAGGACTGATGCGCGCGCCGCGATGCACGCGCCAGAATTCTAGTCCCGGTCCGATCCGCCCGCAAACATGGTTCTGCGCTCGGCCAGCACCTGCCTGACCACGCCGGAGTCGAATCCACGCCGCTGCAGGCGGCCGGCCAGGTGCTGGGCGTCGAGCGTGGGGACCCGATCGGCAAGGCGGCGGCCTGCTGCCAGCTGGTCCTCAGCCTCGAGCTCGGCCAGCACCTCTCCGGCCAGCGCCCGGTCGATTCCCTTCGCAGCCAGCTCGGACGCGATCAGAGAGCGTCCGCGGCGGCCCGAGCGCCGGGTCACCAGGCTCCGGGCGAAGGCGGCGTCGTCCAGGTAGCCGAGCTCGACCAGGCGGGGCAGGGTGGCCTCCACGTCCTCCGCGCCGCAGCCCTTGCGCCTCAGCTTCTGGCGCAGCTCGGCGGTGCTGTGGGCCCGACAGCCGATCAGCCGCAGGCCGACCTCGAGCGCGGCCGGCACCCCCCGATCGGGGACCTCCTTCATCAGCCTGCTCAACCCGCCGGTTCGTCGCCCATCCCCGCCCCGGTGCGGACCGCCGCCGAGGTGCGCAGCGGGGCGCTGGCCTTGCTGGCGGCGGTGTCCCGGACCCTGGTGTCGATCTCCGCGCACAGGGTGGGGTTCTCGCGCAGGTAGCTGCGCACGTTCTCCCGGCCCTGTCCCATCCGGAGGTCGCCGTAGGACATCCAGGTACCGCTCTTCTCGATGATCCCGTACTCGACGGCGGAGTCGATGAGGGCGCCCTCGGTTGAGATCCCCTCGTTGAAGAGGATGTCGAACTCCGCCGAGCGGAAGGGCGGGGCGACCTTGTTCTTGACGACCTTGACCTTGACCCGGTTGCCGATCGAATCGAGCCCCAGCTTGATGACCTCGACCTTCCGGATGTCGAGGCGGACAGAGGAGTAGAACTTGAGGGCCCGGCCGCCGGGCTGTGTCTCCGGGTTGCCGAACATGATGCCGACCTTCTCCCGGAGCTGGTTAATGAAGATCACCGTGGTGTCGGACTTGGAGATCGCGGCCGTGAGCTTGCGCAGGGCCTGCGACATGAGCCGGGCCTGCAGACCGACGTGGGTGTCCCCCATCTCGCCCTCGATCTCGGCCTTGGGCACCAGCGCGGCCACCGAGTCGATCACGATCACGTCGACCGCGCTGCTCCGCACCAGCACCTCGACGATCTCCAGCGCCTGCTCACCGGTGTCGGGCTGGGAGATCAGGAGCTCGTCGATGTTGACCCCGATGCGGGAGGCGTAGATCGGGTCGAGCGCGTGCTCGGCGTCGACGAAGGCGGCCACCCCGCCCATCTTCTGGGCCTCGGCGATCACGTGGAGGGCGATCGTGGTCTTGCCCGCCGACTCCGGTCCGTAGATCTCGACCACGCGGCCCCGGGGCATGCCGCCGACCCCGAGAGCGAGATCGAGAGGAAGCGAGCCGGTCGGTATGACCTTGACCTCCCGGGAGGCGACGACCTCACCGAGCTTCATGATCGCGCCCTTCCCGTAGCTGCGCTCGATCTGCTGGAGCGCGGTGCTGAGTGCCTTTTCCTTTTCCACGTTTCGCCTCCTGGGCTGGTTCCTTGCTGCGTCGCTGGCTGCGTCGTCGAGTCTGAGCCGATCCCGGCCCGGGGGTCAAAGTCCTTAACAGGCGGCCGCCGCCGTTGTCTGGGATGCGCACAGCTTACGAACACCTGTTCGTAACGTCAAGCCCCCCGTCTTCAGGCCACCGTCTCGAGCAGGAGGCCGAGCGCCTCGACCACGGTGGCCCGCCGGTTGCTCCAGCGATCGCCTGCGAACGTGAACTCCCGCACCTCGGCGCCCGCCTCCCGGGCGACGCAGATGAACGTGAGGCCGACCGGCTTGGAGGTTCCGTCCGCCCCCGGTCCGGCGATCCCGGTCACCACCACGCCGACGTCGGTGGCGAGTCGCGTCCGGATGCCTGCGGCCATCGCCCGGGCCACCTCGGCGCTCACCGAACCGTGGGTCGCGAGCAGCGCCGGCTCGATCCTCAGCTCGGCCGCCTTGACCTCGTTGGAGTAGGCGACGACCGCGCCCCGGAAGTAGGCCGAGCTGCCCGGCTGGTCGGTGATCGCGGCCGAGAGCAGGCCGCCCGTGCACGACTCGGCGACCGCCAGCGTCAGTCCCGCCCCCAGCAGGCGTTCCCCGAGCAGCCGGGACAGCGGGTCGACCGGCGTCTCGGCTCCGGGGGCGCCCCCGGTCGGGCTGGGGAAGGCGGTCGCCACGGCCAGCGAGTCGACGCGCTGGAAGACGTGCCGGAAGCGCCACAGGTAGTCCAGCCCGCTGGCCACGGTGAAAAGCACGGCAAAGCCGACCGCGGCAGTGGCGGCGTAACCCAGGATGGGGTCCGGCCGCTGCAGGATCAGGAGCAGCACGGCGATCACCTGGGAGACGGTCTTGGTCTTCCCGAAGGGCGTGGCCGAGATCACCTGGCCCTGGCTGGCGCTGAGCGAGCGGAGAACGGTGATCAAGAGCTCGCGGCTGAAGATCACCACCACGACCCAGGCCGCCAGCTGCCCCTCTTGGACCAGGACCACCAGCACCGAGAGGATGAACAGCTTGTCGGCGAGCGGGTCGAGGAACTTACCCAGCTCGGTTACCTGGCCCCTGGCCCGGGCCAGGTTGCCGTCCAGCGTGTCGGTCAGCGAGGCCGCGAGAAACAGCGCGGCGGCGTACTCATCGTGGTGTGGGAAACGGAGGACCAGCAGGGCCCAGAGCGCCGGGATGGCCGCCAGGCGGCCCAGCGTCAGCGCGTTGGGCAGGTTCACCTCAAGGATTCTGGGGGGTGAACTCCCGGGTCGCCACTCCCGGTCCGAGGGGTGCGGCAGGCTGGCCGTCGACGCTGACCAGGGTGGCGGCGCCGCGGCCGCTGGTCAGCTTGACCCGGCTCCCGGTCAGGGTCGCCTCCTGCCCCGGGGCCAGGAACCGGCCACTGCTGCCGAACGGGGCCTGGCCGTCCACCTCGGCGTAGAGCCACGCTTGCTGGGTGGTGCGGATCATGACCGACACCTGCTTGGGCGGCCCCGGTGAGCTCGGCACCAGGGCGGGAGCGCTGGGCAGTGGGGCCGGCGCGGCGATCGGCGGGGCAGCCGGAGCGGCCGCCGGCGGGGCGGGACCGTCCCGGGCCGCCCGGTCGAACTCGTGCGCGGCGTAGAGACCGAGCCCCGCGAGCAGGATGAGCAGGCCGGCCGCCCCCACCACGGGGCCGGTCAGCACCAGCCGGCGGGCCGGCGCCGGCGCCAGGCCGGCCATCGAGAGCGAGGCCGGCGGGGGTGCCCCAATAGCGCCGCTGGCCGGCATCTCGACCCCCAGGTATTCGGCGTATGCGCGCAGGTAGCCCAGGGTGTAGACGGGGCCGGGCAGCTGGGAGAAGTCCTCGGCTTCGATGGCCTCCAGGTGAGCGCGCCGGACGCGGATGGCGGCGGCCACCTGGTCCAGGGAGAGGCCGCGGGCGCTTCGCTCCTCATGGAGCTCGGCGCCGACTCCCATCAGCCCTCGACGCCCAGCCGTTCCAGCAGCTCGTCCACGTCGGGCAGGTTCATCAGGACCTCGCGCGACTTGCTGCCCTGGTAGGCCCCGATCACCCGGTGATCGGCCATCTGGTCGACGATCCGGCCCGCCCGCGAGTAGCCGACGTTGAACTTGCGCTGGACCATGGAGACCGAGGCCCCGCCCTCGGCCGCCGTGGCCCGAGCGGCGCGCGCGAAAAGGGGGTCGAGGCGGCGCTCCTCACCCTCCCCCACCACCCGCTCGCCGGGTCCCCTGTCGAGCACCTCCTCCATGTAGCGCGGCTCGCCCTGGGTGGTCCAGAAGCGGACCAGCGACTCCACCTCCTGGTCGCTGATGAAAGCGCCCTGGAGGCGGGTGGCCTTGCCGGCGTCGACGGGCGAGTAGAGCTTGTCCCCGCGGCCGAGAAGCTTCTCGGCCCCCACGCTGTCGAGGATCACCCGGCTGTCGATCTGGGAGCCGACCGCGAACGCGATCCGGGACGGGATGTTGGCCTTGATCAGGCCGGTGATGATATCCGTCGAGGGGCGCTGGGTGGCGATGACCAGGTGGATGCCGACCGCTCGCGCGAGCTGGGCGATCCGGCAGACCAGCTCCTCGATCTCCCCCGCCGCCACCATCATCAGGTCGGCCAGCTCGTCGATCACGATCACCACGTAGGGCAGCCGGCGCGCCCGCTGGGTGTCGGCCTTCTCGTTGTAGGAGGCGATGTTGCGCACCCCCTCTCCGGACAGCAGCCGATAGCGGCGGTCCATCTCGGCCACCGCCCAGCGCAGGGCGGCGGCGGCCTGGTGGGGCTCGACGATCACCGGCACGGCCAGGTGGGGCAGGCCGTTGTAGCCGTTCAGCTCCACCCGCTTGGGGTCGATCATCACGAGCCGGAGTTCGGCCGGGGTGGCCTGCAGGAGCAGGCTGCAGATCAGGGTGTTGATGCAGACGCTCTTGCCCTGGCCGGTGGCCCCGGCGATCAGGAGGTGGGGCATGCGGGCGATGTCGCCGACGATCGGCTGGCCGGTGACGTCGTTGCCCAGCGCCATGGCCAGAGCCTTGCCCCCGGTCCGGAAGGCCGTCGATTCGACCACCTCCCGGATCGTGACCAGGCTGGCCGACTTGTTGGGCACCTCGATACCGACCGCCGACTTGCCCGGGATCGGGGCCTCGATCCGCAGCGGCGAGGCCGCCAGCGCCAGCGAGAGATCGTTCTGGAGGGAGACGATCCGCTTGACCTGGACGCCGGCGGCCGGCTGCAGCTCGTACTGGGTGACCGCCGGCCCGGCGTTGACCCCGATCACCTTGGCGGTGACCCCGAAGGTGCTCAGCGTGGACTCGATCACGCGCACATTGCGCTTGATCTCCTCCTGCATCCGCTCCTTCTTGACGGTGACGCTGTCCAGCATCGAGGTCGCGGGCAGCCGCCAGGCGATGTCCTCCCAGCCGTCATCCGGCTCGGCGACCAACCGCACCTGGGGCCGGTCGGAGAGCTCGGCGAGGGACTGCCGTTCCGGCTCTTGGACCGGGGGCCTGCCGCCGCCCGGGTCGGGCTCCGGCTCCGGCATCCAGGCAGAGGCCGGCAGCGGCGCCAGCGTCTGCTGCAGGATCTCCGCCGCCGGGACCGGGGCCGGGGCGCTCGGCGCGGGGGCGGCGGCCGCCACCGCCGGCCGGCCCTGGAGCTCTCCGGCCGGGAGCCTGGGCCCGGGCCGGGCGCGCTGCACCAGGCCCTCCAGCCGGCGACGCTCGGCGTAGCCGGCCCGGAGCGCCGTCACCGTACCCCGCAGCACAGCCCCGGGGCTGACGGGGAAGGCCACGATCATCCCGAGCAGGAGGGCCAGGCCCAGGAGCAGGGCCGCCCCGAGCGGCCCGGCCAGGCCGCCCACCAGGTGCTCCAGAGCCAGCCCGGTGCTGCCGCCGGCCCGTGCCGAGCTGAGGCTGAGAAGGCCCAGGACGGCGAGG
>JBBSHA010000151.1:0-5986 GCA_038253595.1 Candidatus Dormibacterales bacterium | reverse complement strand
GGAACGCCATCTTCGGCGTCTTCCTGGCCACGATGATGATCCCGACCGAGGCGATCATCATCCCCAACTACCTGTTCATGTCCGACCTCGGCCTGCTCAACACCTACCAGGCGCTGGTGCTCCCCTTCCTGGCCCAGGGCTTTGGGACCTTCCTGCTCCGGCAGTTCTTCCTGAGCTTTCCCAAGGACCTCCACGAGGCCTCGAGGGTGGACGGCTGCGGCCACCTGCGCTTCCTGTGGACGATCCTGGTCCCGCTCAGCCGGCCGGCCCTGGCGACCCTGTCGATCTACGTCTTCCTGAGCGTCTGGAACCAGTACTTCTGGCCCCTGCTGGTGGTCAAGAGCAACGCCATGGCGACGCTCCAGATCGGCATCAGCTCGCTCCGCGACGCTGAGGCGGCGGTCGCGCCCAACTTCATCCTCGCCGGCACCGTGCTGGCGCTGATCCCGACGCTGGTCCTAATCTACCTGGGCCAGCGCCACATCGTCCGCGGCCTCACCACGGGCGCGGTCAAGTAAGGAGAGAGGCTTGCACATGCGCCGAGCAGCACTGGCCCTGATGGCGGCCCTGGCGGTTGCCGCCTGCGGTGGCGGCACCACGTCCGGCTCCGCCAACCCCCTCGACGACAAGGCGACACCGGCCACCAAGCCGGTCGAGGTCACGTTCTGGCACGCGTTCTCGGCCGGCGCCAACCAGGACGCCACCAACTACCTGGTGCAGAAGTTCAACGACGCCCACCGGGGCGAGATCCACGTCACACCGACCTTCGTGGGCACCTACGACGACGCCCTCGCCAAGTTCAAGGCGGCGGTCCAGACGGGCAAGCCGAGCGAGCTGCCGAGCATGGTCCAGATGTACGACGTCGGGACCCGCTTCATGATCGATTCCGGCCAGACCCAGCCCGTGCAGCTGTTCATCGACCACGACAACTTCAAGGTGTCCGACCTGGAGCCGAACATCCTCGGCTACTACCAGATCAACGGCAAGCTCAACTCGATGCCCTGGAACGTGTCCACCCCGCTCCTCTACTTCGACAAGGACGCCTTCACCGCGGCCGGCCTCGACCCCAACAAGCCGCCGACCACCCTGGACGAGATCCGCGACGCGGCAACCAAGCTGACCCGCAAGGACGCCTCCGGCCAGACCACCCGCTACGGGTTCGGGGCCGCCATCTACGGCTGGTTCCTGGAGCAGATGACGGCCAAGGCCGACCTCCAGTTCTGCAACAACGGTAACGGTCGCGACCGCGGCTCCTCCAAGGTGCTGTTCAACCAGCCCGCCGACATCCAGATCGTGGACTGGTGGCAGAGGATGGTCGCCGACGGGCTGGCCCTCAACACCGGGCGCAACACGACCGACGCCCAGAACGCATTCAAGGCCGGCCGGTTCGCCATGAACCTGGAGTCCACCGGCGCCCTCCGCGGCTACCAGGCGGCGGTCAAGTTCGGCCTCGGCACCGGCTTCTTCCCGCGCCCGACCGCCGGCACCACCGGCGGCACCATCATCGGGGGTGCCGCGCTCTGGATCATGAACAAGAAGCCCAGCTACGAGCAGAAGGCGTCCTGGGAGTTCACCAAGTTCCTAGAACTGCCCGAGAACATGGCCTACTGGCACACGCACACCGGCTACTTCCCGGTCTCCAAGGCCGCGCTCAACGACCCCTCGGACCAGGCCTGGATCCAGCAGTACCCGTCCTTCCGGACCGCCATCGACCAGCTCCACGCCAGCAAGCTGGACAAGGCCACACAGGGCTGCCTGCTGGGGGTGATGCCACAGGCGCGGCAGGCGGCCGAGGTCGGCATCGAGTCGGCCATTCTCAAGAAGGCCAGCCCGCAGAAGGCGATGGACGACGCGGTGGCCTCGATCCAGCCCCAGATCGACCAGTACAACCAGGCCGTGGGCACCAAGTAGCGGAACCCATGGCCGGCGGCAGCCGATTCGTTGTGGCCGGCGCGGCGGAGCTCCAGGATTTCTGCGACCGGGTGCTGCTGGCCCTGGGGACGGACGCCGAGATCGCCGGCGAGGTGGCGCGGCACCTGGTCGCCGCCAACCTGGCCGGCCACGACTCGCACGGGGTGCTCCGGCTGGCGCAGTACGTGGAGGAGGCCGACCAGGGCGACCTGGTGCCGGCGGCGCGGCCGCTGCTGATCCGAGAGAGCGGCGTGACCGCGCTCTTCGACGCCCAGCGCGGACTCGGCCACTTCTCGACCATGGCCGCCGCCGTCTGGGTGAGCGCGAGGGCGCGGGAGCAGGGCCTGGCCGCCGCGGCGGTCCGTCACTCGATGCACATCGGCCGGCTCGGCCACTACGCCGAGCGGATCACCGAGGCCGGCCTGCTCGCCCTGGTCACGGTGGGAATGGCGGGGACGGGGGCCGGCACCGTGGCGCCCTTCAATGGCGCCGCGCGCTTCCAGGGCACCAACCCCTGGTGCCTGGCGGTGCCGGCAGCCGGCCGGCCGCCGATGATCTACGACGCCGCCACCTCGACGATCGCGGAGGGAAAGGTCCGGATGGCGCGCGCCCAGAGTGTCCAGGTGCCCGCGGGGACGGTCCGGGACGCTGCCGGCAACCCCACCCTCGACCCTGCCCAGCTCTACGCGGGAGGCAGCCAGACCGTCCTCGGCGGCGAGGTGGCCGGCCACAAGGGCTGGGGCCTGTCTCTGGCGGCCGCTCTCTTCGGCGGCCTGGCCATGATCGCCGACGAGGCGCCGTCCGCGGCCGGTACCGGGCGTCTGCCCGCCCCCGGGGTGCCGGCGCTGGCCGGGGTCTTCGTGGCGGCGGTGGACCCGGCCGCCTTCGGCGATGCCCTCCAGTACCAGCGCCAGGTGGCGGAGGTGCTGGCCGCGGTCGGGCACGTCCAGCCCGTGCCGGGGGTGACGCGGGTGCTGGTGCCGGGCGATCCCGAGCGCAGCACCCGGGCGGCCCGAGAGCGGGACGGCATCCCCGTCCCCGCCAGCATCTGGGAGGAGCTGGCCGGCCTCGGCGAGCGCTTCGGGGTGCCGATGCCCAGGGCCTGAGACAGGAGGGTGCTGTTCGCCTCCACGCTGGCGGTGGCCGCCGCCCTCACCTACGGCAGCGCCGACTTCCTGGGCGGCAGCGCAGCCCGCCGCTCGGGGCCGGTGCCGGTGGCGCTGGTCGCCCAGGTCGCCGGTTTCCTGGTCCTGCTTCCGCTCCTGCTGCTGTCCGGAGTGCGGCCCGGCCCGGCCGCGCTCGGCTGGGGCCTGGCGGCGGGCGTCGCCGGAGGTCTCGGCCTGGCGCTCTTCTTCCGCGCTCTGGTGAGCGGGCTGATGGCACTGGTGGCCCCGCTCACCGCGGTCCTGGCGGCCTTCATCCCGTTGGCCGGCGGGCTGGTCCAGGGCGAGCGCCCGACAGCGGTGGCGGCGGCCGGGGTGGGGCTGGTCGCGGCCGAGCCCGGCAGCGGCCGGCAGGGGGCCGGCGGCCGGGGCCTCGGCCTGGCCTTCCTGGCGGGAGCCGGCTTCGGGCTCTTCTTCCTCTGCCTGGCCCGGGCCCCGCGGGCCTCCGGGTGGTGGCCGGTGGTGGGGGCGCGGGTCGGCTCGGTGCTGGTGATCGGGGCGGTCCTCCTGGTGGTGGCCGCCCGCGGTGCCCGTCCGATCATCGCGCGCGGCGGCCTCCGGCTGGCGCTCGTCTCTGGCGTGCTCGATGTGAGCGCCAATGCAATGTTCCTGCTCGCCGTCCGGCGGGGCTCGCTCAGCCTGGTGGCGGTGCTGACCTCGCTCTATCCGGCCGTCACCGTGGTGCTCTCTCTGCTGGTGCTGCGGGAGCGTCTGCGAGCGTCCCAGCTGGTCGGGATCGGGGCCGCCCTGGTCGCGATCATCCTGATCGCCTCCGGCTGATCTTCGTTACGGCGCCCGGGCGAGTGGCGTTGATTCCTCTGTGCGGGGCTACCATGGCGGCCTGTGCCGGATGACAAGCCCCCGTTCGAGGAGCTGTACCGGGACTTTGTCAACCGGATCTATGCCTTCCTGCGGGTCCAGCTCGGCGAACCTGCCGCCGCCGAGGACGTCACCTCGGAGGTGTTCATGAAGGCCTACCAGGCCTACCCGCGCTTCCAGCCCCGGCACGCCACCCCCGCCGCCTGGCTGTTCCAGATCGCCCGCAACGCGGCGCTCGACCACCATCGCCGGGCCGGCCGCGAGGAACGGCTGGAGAGGCGGCTGGCGGCCCAGCCGGAGACGGCGGAGGATCCCGGGCTGGTGGCGGAGGAGCGGATCCAGCACCGCGAGCTGATGCGGCTGGTGGAGCGGCTGCCTGGGCGCCAGCGGGAGGCGATCGCCCTGCGCCACTCCGGCCTCAGCTTTGCCGAGGCGGGCCTGCTGCTGGAGTGCAGCGAGGACGCGGCCAAGATGCTCTACCACCGGGCACTGAAGGCGCTCCGCGGCTCCCTGCCGGAGACCGGCCAGTGAGTGAACGGGAGGACTTGGACCTCGGCCGGCAGCTGGACGCGGCCTTCGCGGCGACGCGCCCGGAGCGTGGTTTCGAGGACCGCCTCTGGCAGCGCCTCGACAGCCGCCGGCCCTGGTGGCGGCGGCTCGCCGCCGGCAACCCCTGGCCGCTGGCCGGGGGTGCCGTGGCGGTGGCCGTGGCCGGCCTCCTCGTCGTCGCCGGCCACGGCTGGGCAGGCCACGGCGGCGCGGCCGGCACCGGCTCGACGACGAGCGGGGCGGCGGCTCCGGCGGTCGAGCGGGCCGGCGCCGAGGGGGCCTTCGGCCGGCTGCCCCGGCCACCCGGCGCAGCGGCGGCCCAGACCCGGGGGCCGGCGGCGCCGGCGCAGCCGGGACAGGCCGCCGCCGGGCCGGTGGCCGGCCTGCCGCCGACCCTGCCCGTCTTCCGCTACGACGCCGCCTCCGCCCCCGACGCGGCGGCCTTCGGCCGGAGCCTGGGCGCCGGTCTCTCGGGCCGTCTCCAGGACGGCGGGGGCAGTGGCCGGGAGCCGACCTACTCGGTGACCGCCGCCGACCCCGGCCCCGCCGCCGGCCCGGCCGTCGCCGCCGACCAGGCCCGCCTGGCGGCGGAGGCCTTTCTGGGCCGGATCGGAGCGCTGCCCTCGGGGCCGGCCCGCGTCTACGTGGAGAGCCCCGGCGCGGGGCGGCAGGTGGTCCACTTCGTCCGCCTCTTCGCCGTCCCCGGGCTGGCCGAGGCCGCGCCCCAGGTGGACTCGGCCGGGCGGCCGGTCGGGACCGACGTCGTCGTGGGGTCCGAGGGCCGGGTGCTGGCGGCCACCGGACCCCAGGCGGCCCGCTCGGACCAGGCCTCCTACCGCTCCGCGGCAGCGCCTGCGAACGGGGTCGGAGAGGGGGCTCCGGCGCGGGTCGAACTGGTCTACGTGGCGGTGGTGGACACCCCGTTGCGCGGCTACTTCGAGCCCGCCTACCTGCTCACCGGGCCGGCTGGTGAGGTGCTCCGGCTGGCGCCCGCGCTCGACCCCTCGCAGCTGCGGTGAGCGCCGAGCCGACCGCGCGCTCGGCGGCGCGGGTGCTGCTGGTCGATCCCCGGGGCCGGGTCCTGATGGTGCGCCTGGAGTTCGAGGGCCGCTCCTGGTGGATCGCCCCCGGCGGTGGTGTCGACTCCGGCGAGACCCCGGAGCAGGCGGCGGTGCGCGAGGTCCGCGAGGAGACCGGCCTGGAGGACTTCGAGCTGGGTCCCTGGGTCTGGTGGCGCGAGCACGTCTTTCCCTGGGACGGCCACGTCTACCGGCAGCGGGAGCGCTTCTACCTGGCCCGGGTCGCCGGCTTCGAGCAACGTCATGAACTGCTCGAAACCGAGCGGGTAGTGGTCGCGCACCATCAACCGCCCGCCGGCGGGATTGAAGGGAGACCAGTCGGCCTTGCCGACGACGTCGGTGAGGGCGAGAGTCTTTTCGTTCCTAGGCGCGCCGGGCGTGACGGCGACGAAAGGTGAGGCGGCGCCTTGCTTAGGAAGATAAAGATATCGATCGAGCGAGTTGGAGAACGCGGGCAGGCCGGCG
>JBBSHA010000150.1:0-6010 GCA_038253595.1 Candidatus Dormibacterales bacterium | reverse complement strand
TGACGGCGGTGCCGGTTCTCCGTCTCGGGGCAGACCCGCCGGAGCCGCTCGGCACGCGTGGGCTGGACGGCCGCTCGACGCCGGACCTGGCCGCGGAGGCCCTCCACGTGTCAGGCTGGCCCCGGTGAGCGCGCCCAGCAACCACGACGTGATCGTCATCGGCGGTGGTGTGACCGGGGCGGGGGTGGCCCGGGACCTGGCCCTGCGCGGGGTCTCCGTGCTCCTGCTCGAGAAGGGCGACTGGGGGGCGGGGACCAGCGGCGCCTCCAGCTGGATGATCCACGGCGGTCCCCGCTACCTGGAGTTCGACTGGGACACGACCCGGCTCAGCTGCGAGGACGCCGGCCACATCGTCCGGATCGCCCGCCACCTTGTCCACCGCTGCGTCTTCCTGCTCCCGGTGCTGCCCGGGGATCGCCACGGCCTGGAGCGGCTGGAGACGGCGATGGAGGTGTACGACCGCTTCCAGCCCCTAAAGCTGGCCCAGCCCCACGCCCGGCTGGACGCGACCCAGGCGCGCCTGCTGGAGCCGGGCCTGGCGCCGGACGTGCTGGGGGTGGTGACGATGGAGGAGTGGGGGGTCGATCCCCACCGGCTGGTCTGGGCCAACGTCCTCGACGCCGTCCGCCACGGCGCCCGGGCCGCCAACCACAGCCGGGTGACCGGGCTGATCCGGGCCGCCGGCGCCGTGATCGGCGTCAACTACCAGGCGGCCGACGGAACCCGGGTCGAGGCCCGCGCCCGCGTCGTCGTCAACGCGGCCGGGCCCTGGGTGCCCGAGGTGGCGGCGATGGCGGACGCCCAGGTCCGGCTGCGCCCGGCCAAGGGCATCCACCTCGTCTACGACCGGCGGCTCTCCAACTTCGCCATCTCCGGGGAGTCGATCGACGGCCGCGACCTGCTGCTGGTCCCCCACGGCCCGATCACCGTCGTTGGCACCACCGACGACGACTTCTACGGCGACCTCGACGACGTTGGGGTCGCCGAGGACGAGGTCAGCTACCTGCTCCAGGGCATGGCTCGCGTGTTCCCCGCCATCCGCGACCACCGCCCGGTGCGGGCCACCGCCGGGGTCCGGCCGACCCTGTTCGCCTGGCGTCGCTACGAGGACGACCTCTCGCGCCGCTTCCAGGTTCTGGACCACGGCAGCGGCCTGGTCACTATCGCGGGCGGCAAGCTGTCGATGTACCGGCTGATGGCAGAGCAGACGGCGGACGTGGCCTGCGCCCGGCTGGGAGTGGAGGCGCGATCCAGCAGCAGTTCCAGGCCGCTGCCGGGCGCGGAGGCAGAGCTGGCGGACCCGGCTGAGCTGGCCCGCGAACACCACCTCCCCGCCCTGGCCGTCGCCCGCCTCCAGGCGCGTCACGGCGGCGAGGCGCCGGACCTGCTGCGCGAGTCGGGCGCGCGGGGACGCCTGGTCTGCCGGTGCGAGCCCCTGGCCGAGGCCGAACTGGTGCACGCGGCCCGCCACGAGCAGGTGCGAACCCTCGCCGACGGCTTCCGGCGGGTGGGCCTGGCGGCCGGGCCCTGCGCCGGCGCGGCCTGCGTGGAACGGGCGGCCGCCATCCTCGGCAGGGAGCTGGATTGGAGCGATTCCCAGCGCCGCCAGGCCGTTGGCGAATTCCTGGCGGGGGCCTGGCGGGGCCGGGCCGCGCTCCTGGGCCAGAGCGGCTGGGCGCAGGAGGAACTCGCCTACGGGGCGCGCCGGGGCTGGCCCACGTCATGAGCCGCTCGTCGGCGCTCGCCCGGCTGGCCGCGGCCTACGCCGCCCACGAGGTGCGCCGGCGCAGCGGTCGGGGCGGCGGCCGCACGACGGCGTCCGCCTTCGAGACCCGCTACGCCCGGGACGGCCTGCGGCCCCTCACAGCGGACGAGCGGGGGGGGCTGCCCGCCATGTCGGGCTGCATCAACTGCGGCCTGTGCGCGCTGGTGGCTGGCCGTCCAGGAGGCGTCCGGCCGGCGGACCTGGCCACCGCCTACCTCCGCGACTACCCGCTGCTGGCGGCCGCCGCCTCCGACCTGGGGCCCGGCGCTTCCATGGAGGCCGCGGCGGCGGCCTGCCCGGTGGGAGTGCCCCTGGCCGAGGTGTCGGCTGCCGTGCGCCGCCTCAGCGGCTGACGGCGCGCCAGCGGCAGCCGCGCCAGGAGCCGGAGGGAGACGGCTATGAGGGGTTCACCGCGCGGATGGCGGCCACCGGGTGGACCCCGCCCAGCGCATCGCCCGGCCGCATCCACGAGCCTCCAGGGGGTGGTCCGGCCCGACCCGAGACCGATGCCGCAGAGCTGTCCGAACCGCCAGGAGAACCGGGGCGCAACGACGGTACCTGACCCCCATTACCGTTGCAGTATATCCACATTTTGGGTATTGTCTGTGGAAATCACACAACATCTGGGGTCCGTGTCCAAAATGCTCCGCAGGCGGCGATCGTCGGGCGGCTTCCTGGACCGTCTCTGGGGACGGCTCACAGGTCGCTTCACGACCTGGCCCGCCGACGACTTCGCGCGTTTCACGCGGTCCGCCCCCGGAGGGGTGGGGCCGGCCTCGATGGCTGCGCAGCCACCCCCGGCCGAGCCCCTGCGGCCCCCCGTGCCGGAGTCGCTGGCCCCAGTCACCTTCGAAATGCGCTTCACCAAGCTCCACCAGGGACATCGCTTCGAGGACATGTGGGACCTGCTGGCGGAGGACGCCCAGCGCTCCTGGGGCGGCCGTGAGCGATTCGTCGCGGGCATGACCCGGCAGGCGTCCGAGTTCGAGCTGCTGGAGGCCAGCGTGGGCGAGGTGGGCATGGTCGCCGAGTGGACCGACCGGCGCCGCAACCGGACCTACCGCAACGTCGCCGAGATGACCGTCCGCTACCGGATCCGGACCGCCTTGCGGGAGGTGGCCCTGGACCGTCAGGTCCACCTGGTGCCGGCGGCAGACGGCTGGCGGACGCTCTACTACCCGGTGGCCGGCTGAGCCCACAGGCCAGCTGGGCGGAACCTGGGGGACGGCCGAGTATAGTGGCCGGAACGCGTGATGATCCAGGAAACCGTGCAGGAACAGCGGCGGGCCCTCTACTGGCACCGCAACCGCCAGGAGCGTATGAGTCCGCGCCGCCTGCTCCACGAATCGGACGAGCTGATGTTCTGGCTGGAGGAGTGCCTGGTCCAGCGCCTGAAGATCGTCCCCGGATGGCTGATGCCGCGGGTGGTCAGCCTGCTCGGCCGAGCAGGGGCCGAGCTGCCCCGCGAGCTGGCGGGCGAGCGCCGGCCGGGGCAGGTGATGGAACACCTCTTCCGGGCCCAGGAGCTGCTCATGGAGGAGTCCCAGCGCAGCCGCCAGCCGGCCCGGGTCATTCCACTCTTCCGCGCCTGAAACCGCCGCGCTGAAGCTCGACCTCCACCTCCACTCCAGGTACTCCCCGGACAGCGCCACCCGCCTCGAGACGCTGGTCGCCAGGTGCGCCGCCGTCGGGCTGGACCGGATCGCCCTCACCGACCACAACACCACCGAGGGGGCCCTGGAGCTGCAACGGATCGCCCCCCGGTTGGCCATCGTCGGCGAGGAGGTGAAGACCACCGAGGGCGAGGTCATCGGGCTGTTCATCACCGGCTCGATCCCACGTGGGGTCACGCCCGAGGCGGCCTGCGACACGATCCACGACATGGGCGGCCTGACCTACCTGTGCCACCCCTTCGACCGCCGGCGCGCCAGCTTCAGCCCCGACCGCGTGGTTGAGCTGGCGCCGCGGCTGGACCTCATCGAAACCTACAACCAGTGGTGTTCGCGGGATGCCAACCGGGCCGCCGCCGACATCTGCCGGGAGCTGGACAAGGTCGCCGCCACGGGCAGCGACGCCCATGGCCCTTCCGAGCTCGGAAGCAGCTGGATGGAGATCGAACCGTACCACGACGCGGCCGACTTCCTCGAGAGGATGCGCCACGCCCGCCACGTGGTGACTGAGACCAGCGGCACTCGCCGCCGGGCTTGAGCCTGCCGGGTCCCCCCTTTCATGAGCCTGCTGGCAGGGTGATGAAAGGGGTCGGCGAGAACTGCGGTGTCCAGGTGGCCCAGGTGCAAGGAACCGCCGAGCACCGGGGCGCGCGCACTCTGGTGCCTGAGCGAGGAGCGCAGAAGGTGACGCCGCAGATGGGCCGCATGGGCGCTGCAGATCCGTCGAGACCTCTATCATCAGCCTGCTAGTCGCCGGCTCGATCGCGCTCGACTCCCTGGCAGGAGGCCGCGTGGTGGACGAGCTGGGCGGCTCGGCGCTCTACTGCGCACTGGCGGCGGCGCCGGAGTGCCCGGTGCGGGTGTTCGCCGCGGTCGGCGAGGACACCGCCCCCCGGGTGGAGCGGCTGCTCAGGGGCCGGCCGGGCATCGACCTGAGCGGGATCCAACGGCTGCCTCGGCCCACCTACCGCTGGTTCGCCGAGGCCGCCGAGGGCCGCAACGTCGATCTCGGCAGCCGGGATTCGATCTACGATCGCTGGGTGCCTCGCCTGCCGGACGGGTACCGGGGCTGGGCCTTCCTGGGTTCGATGCGGCCCGACCGGCAGCTCGACTGCGCCCGCCGCCTCGCCGGTTGCGGCCTGCTGGCGGCCGACGCCATGCGTTCGTACGTGGACTCGGCCCCCGAGGCGGCTCGGGCCGTGCTCAGGCTGGCCGACTGGTACTTCTGCAACCGCGAGGAGCTGCTGGCGCTGGGGGGCGGCGAACCGGAGGCCTTCCGCGCCCACTGGGACCTGCGCGGCCTGGTCGTCAAGGACGGCCCCGGGGGCGCCACCGTCTTCAGCGACTCGGGGACACTGCACGTGGCCGCAATCGCCGGTAAGGTGGTCGATACCACCGGCGCGGGTGACGCCCTGGCCGGCGGGATGCTGGCGCGCTGGGTGCGCAGCGATGGCGCGCCGGCGCTGCTGGAGGATGCGTTCCGGCACGGGGTGGCGCGTGCCACGCTGACAATTGCCGACTGGGGCTTGCGGGCGTTGCTGGACTGATGTTGACGCGCGTTCGCGGAGGCGTCCGTGTGCGGGATTTGTGGGATCTGCGAGGGCCCAAAACCGGCCCTGCAATAGTCGCTTGCGCGGGGTCGGCGGCGGCCCTTCAGGGCGTCTCGGAGACCCCTCCGGCCGAGTTGGGGTTGAATTCAGCGGGGTGGGTCGATAGAATACTGCGGGTTGAGCTGCGTTGACGCAAATATTGAGTAGCAACTAGCGAGGTAAGTGAATTTTGGAAGGTTATTGCCTTAAGGACAAGCAGAAGGTCGAAATGAAGGATCCTCAGCCGATCACGATGAAGAACGGCAAGCCTGCCACCGTCGGCACCTGCCCCAAGTGCGGAACCAAGATCTACAAGATCGGCAAGGCAACCTAGAGTAGGTTTGATCCGACCGACCAAGAGGCCCGCGCCCATGGCGCGGTCCTCCTTTTTAGGGCCGCGGGCTCTACTGGGCGATCTCGGGTTCGAGCGCGTTGAGCAGGATCTCGGTCGCCGAGATCGCCTGGTCAACGCCCAGCGTCTTGAAGATCTCGACGTTGGCGGGATTGTTGACGCGAGCGATGGTGAGCGGCACGTTGAAGTGCGTCTTGGCCAGCTGCAGAGCCACCAGGTTGTCCTCGTCGTCTCCCGTGACCGCGAGCACGGCGTCCGCCCGCTCGATCCCGGTGGTGCTCAGAAAGCCCATCTCGTCGCCGTCACCCTTCATCACGATGCTGCCGAGCTGGCTCTCCAGCCAGTCGGCGCGGGCGCCGTCCTTCTCGACCAGGGTGACCTCGTCACCTCGCTGAAGCAGGTCACGGGCCAGGTAGTAGCCTACCTTGCCGCCCCCCACAACGATCGCGTACACGGCTCAGGAGGCCTTGATCATCTCGCGGATCTGGCGGCTGCCCTCAATGGTCGGACAGAAGCTGCTGAGGCCCATCTTCTGATAGGCGGCCTCGCGGATCGGGTCGTAGATCCGGGCCACAACGCGGGGCACCTTGAAGACATGCTGGGCGATCTGGGCCGCCATGATGTTGCGGTTGTC
>JBBSHA010000149.1:0-6030 GCA_038253595.1 Candidatus Dormibacterales bacterium | reverse complement strand
GGCTCTCGTCGACCTGGGTGAACTCCTCGAAGATCCGGTCCAGCTGCCCGGCTGAGATGCCGATCCCCGTGTCCTGGACGCTGAACCCGGGCCGGCCGGGGTGGGCGGCGAGCACGATGGTCCCCCCCTCGGGCGTGAACTTGATCGCGTTGGAGAGCAGGTTGCAGCCGACCTGGGCTACCCGCCTGAGGTCGCCGCGCACGTGCACCGGGTGCCCGCCCAGCTCCAGCTCCACTCGCAGCCGCTTGGTGTCCAGCTGCGGGCGCATCCGGGTGGCCACGTCCGCCAGCACCTCCCTCAGGTCGAAGTCGCAGAGCTCCAGCTCCATCTGACCGGCCGCCACCTTGGCCAGGTCGAGGACGTCGTTGACCAGCGCCAGGAGGTGGTCGCCACTGGTGCGGATGTTGCTGACATAGCGGCGCTGGCGGTCGCTCAGCTCGCCGCCGCTGCCGGCGTCCAGCAGCTGGGCAAAGCCGAGCACCGAGTTGAGCGGCGTGCGCAGCTCGTGGCTCATCGAGGCCAGGAAACGGGACTTGGCCTCGCTCTGGCGTCGCGACGCCTCGGCCTCCTTGACCGGGCCGACGTCGATGAAGCTGGCGATCACCGCCCGACCTCGCCCCCGGCGTCGTGGAGGGGCACGCAGTCGACCTGGATCCACTTGTCCTGGCCGGGCCGCGTGTAGTGGACCACGAAGCCCCGCACCGGCTGCCCGCTGGCGGCCGCCAGCGCCAGCGGCGTCTCGTGGGTGGCGATCGGCCGGCCGCCCTCGGTGAACAGCTCCCAGTCGTGGATCTCGCCCAGGCGCCGGCCCGAGAACCCGGCGGTGTCAGTTTCCAGGATCGCCACCGCCGCCAGGTTGGCCTCCACGATCACGCCCCGGCGGTCGGCGACGACGACCCCGCAGGCCACCCCCTCGAAGAGCGAGCGGAAGTACGCCTCCGACTCGGCCAGCTCGCTGTGGAGCCGGGCTCCCTCCAGTGCGGGCACCAGCTGGTCGCCGAGCAGCGTGAGCAGCTCCAGGTCGGCCGCGTCGAACGGCTCGACGCCGCGGCGGACGGTGAGCACGCCCAGCATCCGCTCGTGGGACCTCAGCGGCACCGCCATCAGGGAGGTGTGGGCGAGGTCGGCGGGTCCCGCCCAGGCGCACCGCCGAGGGTCCCGGACCAGGATCGGCTCGCCGCTCGTGTAGGCTCGCCCGCTGATGCCCCCGCGGCCGCGACGGCCGGGGGCTGGGGTTGGTTGTCGGCCAGGGACTGGAGCTCCCCCGTCCGGCGGTCGGTCCAGGCCAGCGCCGCGCTCTGCGCGTTCAGCAGCTCGCACATCCGGTCGACGGCGAGCCGGGCCACGGCCGCGGGCTCCAGCATCCCGCTGGCGGCCGCGGCCAGGGCGCGGGCCGCCTCGACGACGCGGCGCCGCTGCTCGTCCTGGCGCCGGCGCTCGGCGGCGTCCAGCGCGGGGGCGATCTGGGCCGCCAGCAGGGCAAGCAGCCGGACCTGTGCGGTCGAGAACGGGGTCTCCTGCTTGCGCCCCACCGCCAGCCCGCCGATCACCCGGTCGCCGACGATCAGCGGCACCGCGAGAGCGGCCCGGATGCCGGCCGCCGCCGCCCACTCCGCCACGCCGACCGGCTGCACGGGATCGGGCCGGCGGGCCGGGGCGCCGGTCCGGAACGCCTCGCCGAGGACGCCCACGTCGGCGGGGGTCACCTCGGACCCGGACCACGGCCAGCCGGCCTTCACGGCCACCAGGCGCATGCCTCCCCGGGCCGCGTCCACGACCCGGACCTGGGCCAGATCGCAGGCGAGCAGGGGGGCGCAGCGGTTGACCGCCAGCTGGGCCAGCTTGGCCGCCTCACCCACGCCGGCCGCTAGCACCGCCAGCTCCTGGAGCGCCTCCAGGCCGCTGACCTGGGCCTGGGTCTGCTCGAGCAGGCGAGCGGCCTCCAGGGCGGGCGCGACCTGGGCGCCGAGCAGGCCGATCAGCGCCACGTCCTCGGGACCGAACTGCCTGGACCGGTGCTGGGTGAGCGCCCCGATCACGCCGATCGGCCGTTCCCCGACCAGCAGGGGCACCACGACCAGCGCTCCCACGTTGCCGGCGGTGGCCCAGCCCTGGCGGCCCGACCAGTTCTCGTAGTCGTTGACGACCAGCGGCCGGCAGCCGTCGAACGCCTGCCCGATGGCCCCCTCGCCGCGGGCCGCCGACCGGCCCTGGAGGCGCTCGTCGTCGTGGTTGTGGGTGAGTGGCCGCAGCCGCTCCTCATCCGCGTCCCAGATCCAGATGAAGGCCGTCTCCACGCCGAGCAGGGCGGCCGCCTTGTCGATCGCCCGGCGCCCCAGCAGGCGGGGGTCGCTGGTTCCGCTGGCCGCCGCCGCCAGCTCCTGCAGGGCACCGAATATGCGGGCCTGGACGTCCTGCTGGGCCGCGAAGCAGGCGGCCTCGACCGCGGGCGTGATCTCGCCGGCCAGCCGTCTCAGCACTCCCAGGTCGCCTTTGGCGAAGGTGCCGGGGCGCCGGGAGCTGACCGCGAGCACGCCGAGTGCGCCGGCCCCGGTCAGCAGCGGGACGGCCAGGGCCGAGCCCACCGAGCGGGCGAGGGGTTGGTCGAGCCGATCGCCCCAGGCCCGGTAGTCCTCGACCCACAGGGAGCGCCGTTCGTGGAAGCAGCGCCCGATCAGGCCCTCCCCATCCTTCACCGGCAGGGCAGGGGGCTTGGTGTCATTCAGCGCCCGCAGCATCCCCGATCCCGGCTCCCAGACGTAGAGGATCGCCTGCTCGAAGCGCAGGCGGCCGCGCAGCAGGTCGACGACATGGCGGGCGACCTCGGTCGCGTCGAGATTGCGGGAGCCGATGGCCGGCCGGCTCGGGTGCCTGGGCATCTTTTTCGATGGTGGGGGGCGGTGGCGGCATTCGGGGGGCGGCGTGCGGTCAGCCCGCAGTCATCCGGCACCTCCGGCCGCCGGTCCGGGAGCGCGCCCGGTGCCCGCTACACTGGACCGATGCCCCGGGTCCAGGGCCTGCGCTGCAGGGAATGCGGCGCCGAGTACCCGGTCCGGGCGACCCATGTCTGCGAGATGTGCTTCGGCCCGCTGGACGTGGTCTACGACCAGCAGGAGATCGCGCGCTTGGTGAGCCGGCGCCGGATCGAGGCGGGACCGCCGACCATGTGGCGCTACCGGGATCTGCTTCCGGTCGAGGACGATTCGGCGCTGGTCACGCTGGGCGAGGGCCTGACCCCGCTGGTTCGAGCCGAGCGTCTGGGCGCCGAGTTGGGGCTGCGCAACCTCTATCTCAAGAACGACACCATGAACCCGACCAACTCGTTCAAGGACCGGGTGGTGTCGGTGGCGGTGTCGTGGGCGCGGGCCAACGGCTTCCAGACCATCGCCTGCGCATCCACCTGCAACCTCGCCAACTCGGTGGCCGCCTACACCGCCCGGGCCGGCCTCCAGGGCTTCGTCTTCATGCCGGACGACGTGGAGCCCGGCAAGATGCTCTCAACCGCCGTCTACGAGCCCAACCTGGTCCTGGTCCACGGCAACTACGACGAGGTCAACCGGCTCTGCAGCCAGCTGGCCGACGAGTACCCGTGGGCCTTCTGCAACATCAACATCCGCCCCTTCTACGCCGAGGGCTCCAAGACGCTCACCTACGAGACGGCGGAGCAGCTGGGCTGGAGGCTGCCGGACGAGATCGTGATCCCGATCGCCTCCGGCTGCCAATTCGTGCGCCACCGGCGGGCGGCCCAGGAGCTGCTCGACCTGGGCCTGGTGGACGGATCCCGGTTGCCCCGGCTGACCGGCGCCCAGGCGCTCGGCTGCGCGCCCGTCTACAACGCCTGGCAGGAGGGGACCGACCGGGTCACGCCGGTGCGCCCCGCCACCATCGCCCGCTCGATCGCCATCGGCAACCCCTCCGACGGCACCTTCGTGGTGCGCATCGCGCGGGAGACGGGGGGCATGATCGACGCGGTCACGGAAGCGGAGATCGTCGACGCCATGCGCCTGCTGGCGCGCACCGAGGGGATCTTCACGGAGACGGCCGGGGGGGTGACCGTCGGCGTGCTCGCCAAGCTCGCCCGCGGCGGCCGCTGGAACGGCGATGAGACGATCGTTGCCTACCTCACCGGCCACGGGCTGAAAACAGCGGAGGCCGTCGCCGGCCCCAACCCGCGCCGGGTGGAAATAGACCCCACCCTGCGCTCGTTTCGCGAGAAGGTGAAGATTTGAAACCCCAAGGAGAAGCCGCATGCCCCAGTTCCGAATCCCCGGACCCCTGCGCAACCTGAGCGGGGGCGAGTCCACGGTCGCGGTCGAGGCCTTGGACCTCCGTGGCGCGATCGACCAGCTCGACCACAAGCACCCCGGCTTCAAGGGTCGGCTGCTGGACGAGGAGGGCCGGCCCCGGCAGTTCGTGAACCTCTTCCTGAACGACGAGGATGTCCGGCTCGGTGACGGGCTCGACTCTCGGCTTGGCGACCGCGACGAGATCGCGATCGTGCCCGCCGTGGCGGGCGGCACGGCCCACCCGGCTTGACCCACCTCCGCGCCCGACTGACCTTCGATCGCCGTCTCGTCACCGAGCCGGTGATCCACCAGCTCGGGCACCGCTTCGCCATCGTCAGCAACATCCGGCGGGCGGATGTCTCCGCGAACGAGGGCTGGGTGGTGCTCGAGCTGACCGGAGAGGAGGCCGAGTTGGAACGGGGCGTGGCGTGGCTGAAGGAGCAGGGCGTCCACGTCGAGCCGGTCACCGGCGATGTGGTCGAGGGTTGACGGGAAGCGCGATCCCGCGTCCGGGGCGGGCCGGGCCGTTGCCGCATGTGGGCCCACCAGACTCGGCGCCATGAGGATAGCGGCCGCCCTCTCCGGAGGGGTCGACTCCAGCGTCGCGGCCGGCCTGCTCGCCGAGCGCGGACACGAGGTGGTGGGGATCACCCTCCAGCAGTGGCCGCGCGGGGACGAGGAGGCCGGGCGGCACGGCGGCTGCTGCTCGCTGTCGGCGGTGGAGGACGCCCGCCGGGTGGCGGCGCTGCTCGGCATCCCCTACTACGTATGGAACCTGGAGCGCGAGTTCAGGGAACGGGTGATCCAGCCCTTCCATGACGCCTACCGGGAGGGCCGTACACCCAACCCCTGCCTCCGATGCAATGCCTTCGTGCGATTCGACCTGATGCTGCGGCGGGTGCTCGCGCTCGGCTTCGACGCCCTCGCCACAGGCCACTACGCCCGGGTGCTGCCGGGCCCGGGCGGGGCGCCGGAGCTGCACTGCGGGGTCGACCCCGCCAAGGACCAGTCCTACATGCTCTACCATCTGGACCGGGAGCGGCTCGCCCGCGTGGTGTTCCCGCTCGGGGAGGTGGCCAAGCCTCAGGTGCGGGCGATCGCCCGCCGCCTGCGGCTGCCGGTCGCGGAAAAGCCGGAGAGCATGGAGATCTGCTTCGTGCCCCGCGGCGAGACACGGGAGTACCTCGCCCGCCGCCTGCCGGTGGCGGCAGGCGCCGTCGTGGACGGTGGCGGCAGGCTTCTCGGTGAGCACCGCGGGACGGCGCTCTACACGGTGGGGCAGCGGACCGGCCTGGCCGCCCTGGCGGAGCCCGGGCCCTGGTACGTGACCGCGATCGACGCGCCCGCCAACCGGCTCACGGTGGGCCGCCAGGAGGAACTGGCCCGGACCCGGGTGGAGCTGACCGACATGTCGTTCCCGGCCGGCGAGCCGGCGGGACCTCTGGCCTGTGAGGCCCGGCTCCGCTACCACGCCCGGCCGCTGCCGGCGGTCTATGAGTCAGGGGTGCTGGAGCTGGGCGAGCCCTTCTTGGGCCCGGCCCCGGGCCAGGCCGCGGTGCTCTACCGGGGCACCCAGGTGCTTGGCGGCGGCATCATCACCGCCTCGTCCTGAGGAGGCTGCTTGGCCCAGGGCTAGGGCGGCGCAGCTGATATAGATCCTGGTAGGGGTCAGGATGTGTCTGACCTCTGCGGGGAGACCGGGATGGGGCTATCCGGCAATGGACCGTTGCGCCTAGAAGCCGGC
>JBBSHA010000148.1:0-6042 GCA_038253595.1 Candidatus Dormibacterales bacterium | reverse complement strand
TGAGCTGGATCTCCCGGCCCGCCCCGGGTTCAGTCCGGTCGAGGGCCTCGAAGACCTGGGGGGCGAGCACGTAGCGGCCGAAGATGGCGAGGTCGGAGGGCGCATCGGCGGGCTCCGGTTTCTCGACCATGTCAATCACCTCGTGCAGGGGCCCGTCGGAGTCCCCGGTCGCCACGATCCCGTAGCGGTTGATCTCGCCCGGCGGGACCCGGCGCGCCGCCAGCACCGTGGCTCCGGTCTCGGCGTGGGCGCTGATCAGCTGCCGCAGGCAGGGCTCGGCGCCCAGGATGACGTCATCGGCGAGAAGCACGGCGCAGGGCTCGCCGCTCACCAGCCGGCGCGCGGTCCAGACCGCGTGACCGAGGCCCAGCGGCTCCTTCTGCTGCACGTAGGTGATGTCGAGCAGGTCGGTCAGCCGGTCCACCGCCGCCAGGATCTCCAGGAGGTCACCCTTGCCCCGTTCCTGGAGGTAGTACTCGAGCTCGCGGGAGCGGTCGAAGTGGTCCACGATCGCGCGCTTGCCGCCGCCGGTGACCATGATCACCTGCTCGATGCCAGAGGCGATGGCCTCCTCCACCCCGTACTGGATGGTCGGCTTGTCCAGCAGCGGCAGCATCTCCTTGGGCTGCGCCTTGGTCACGGGCAGGAAGCGGGTGCCCAGTCCCGCGGCCGGAAATACGGCGCGCCGAACCGGTGCGGGGCCCATCGACCCCCAATGTACTTGGTGCCGGCGTCCGGCTCGCCACGGACGGGGCTGTGCCCGCGCCGCCAGGCCCGCGGGTGCCGAGCGGTCTCAGGGGGTCAGCGCGCGGCGAAGCGCCCAATCCTGCTATTACGTGAAGGGTGGCGAACGTCGGAGACCTCATGAGTCGGACCCTGGTCACCCTCCCTCCCGGGAGCACGGTGGGTGAGGCGGCGACCGTGATGGCCACCCAGCGGGTCGGTTCGCTGCTGATCGTCGAGGGCGACCGCCTGGTCGCCATCTTCAGCGAGCGGGACCTGGTCCGGGCCGTCTCCAGCGATGCCGGCGCGGCCGCCCACGACGTCGCCGACTGGATGACCCGGCAGCCGCAGGTGGTCAGCCCCGACACCGACGCCGAGACCGCGCGCGAGCTGATGCTGAGCGGCCACTTCCGCCATCTCCCTGTGGTCGACGAAGACCGCCTGGTGGGCATGCTCTCGATGCGCGACCTGGCCGCGGCCGGCTCCGAGGGCTGAAGCTCGGGAGTGCCGGCTCCGGCGGGAGGCTAGGGCCGGCGCCGAGCGCGAGCCTGTTCGCGGGCCCGCTCCCGGTCCCGGCGGGCCAGGTCCAGGGTCAGCTTCTTGAGGCCGGCGTTGTCAACCACCAGGCGGGGCCCGCGGACCTTGCGATCGCGGGCCAGCACCCGGGCCCGCTCCCGTTCCGGCAGCAGCTCCTCGTCACCCGCCATAACCGGTTCGGATGATAACTCCGGACCCTAAGATGAACCCGATGCCGGAGACGGGAACCGAGACCGGGTTGGGGGTCACGCCGGAGGCGATCGAGCGGGCGGCGGCCGACCTCCGCCCCCACCTGCGCCCGACCCCGCTTCAGTACTCGCGCGCGTTCACCGCCAAGGCCGGCTGCCACGTCCACCTCAAGCTGGAGGCGATGCAGCCGACCCGCGCCTTCAAGGTGCGGGGGGCGCTCACCAAGCTGATCCGGATGCACCCCGAGGAGCGCGCGTCCGGCCTGATCACGGCGTCGGCCGGCAATCACGGCCAGGGCGTCGCTTACGCCGCCCAGGTGTTCGGCGTCCCCGCCACGGTCTACGTGCCGGAGACCGCCAACCAGCTCAAGGTGGAGGCGATCCGGCGCCTGGGAGGGCGCGTGATCCAGGTCGGTCGCAACTACAACGATGCCTTTGGGGAGGCGTCGCGAGCGCAGGCTGCCAGCGGCGCCACCCTGGTCCACGCCTTCGACGACCCCGACGTTATCGCCGGCCAGGGCACCATCGGGGTCGAGCTGCTCGACGAGCTGCCCGAGTTCGACACGGCGATCATCCCGGTGGGCGGCGGGGGCCTGATCGGCGGGATCTCGCTCTACCTCAAAGCCCTGCGCCCGGCGATCAAGGTGGTCGGGGTGGAGCCGGCCGGCGCCGACGGCATGACCAAGAGCCTGGCGGTCGGCCATGTGGTGACCGTGGACGCCGTGCGGACGATGGCGGACGGCCTGGCGGCCAGCGCGCCCGGCCGCCTCACCCTGGCCATCGCCCAGCGCTGCGTCGACCAGATGATCACCGTCGAGGAGTCGGAGATGCTGCGCGCGATCCGCCTCTTCTTCGAATGGGAGCACCTGTTGGCTGAGCCGGCCGGCGCCGCCGCCCTGGCGGCCCTGCTCTACCGGTACTCGCCCGCCCCCGGCGAGCGCGTGGTGGTGCTGCTCTCCGGCGCCAACGTCACCGACGACGTCATGGTGCGGGCCCTGAAAGCGCGCTAACCTCAGCTGTCGGCTATCACAACCGGGGGTGAGTCCATGAAGGCCTACGTTCTGATCAACGCGTCGCCGGGGCGCGCCATCGAGGTCGCCCGCGGAATCCAGGGCCAGGCCGGGATCGCGGCGGCGGACGCCATCACCGGCGAGTACGACGTGATCGCCGTCTGCGAGGCGCCCGACGTCAACGCCATCGGCCAGCTGATCGTGGAGAAGATCCAGAAGATCGACGGTGTCTTCAAGACCATCACCTGCCTGGTCGTCACCTGAGAGCTGGCCGGCGACCCCGACCTTGCCGATTCCCCTGATTCCGTTCGGGCGTACCGGGCACCTCAGCAGCCGCGTCATTTTCGGGGGCGCCGCGCTGGGGGCGGTCGCCCAGGATGCCGCCGAACCGATCCGTTGGCTGCGGCTCGGCGGCGCAGCTTAGAGGGGCGGATCCCGGCTCCCACCGGCGCGGCCGAGGAGGCGGCGCAGGCGGGCCCCGGTGCGGGCGAGCAGGCGCGTCCTGCCGGCGGCGGCCGGCGGACGCCGGAAGGCCCGGAGGATGGAGCGGCGGACGCTGTCAACGACTCGGACCACGCGCCGGTTGAGGCTCCACCAGGCGGGCGGG
This sequence comes from Candidatus Dormibacterales bacterium, assembly GCA_038253595.1. Classification (GTDB taxonomy): domain Bacteria; phylum Chloroflexota; class Dormibacteria; order Dormibacterales; family Dormibacteraceae; genus JBBSHA01. The sequence continues at coordinate 2,977 of JBBSHA010000148.1, read as the reverse complement.
TCGGGTTGGATCGGCGGCCCGATCGAGACCTCCACCCTGCCCAACAGCCGGAGCCGGTCGATGCCGCTGATGGCCACCGGGCTTATCGGGACGCCGGCCTCCAGCGCGAAGTGGGCCACCCCCTTCTTGAGCGGGCGGAGGGCGCTGCCCCGCGAATAGCGCCCCTCCGGGAACATCAGCACCACACCCCTGCGGGCCAGCACCTGATAGACGGTCGCCACCCCGGCGGAGTCCAGTTCGCCGTGGCTGGGCATGATCGGGAAGAGGCCCAGCCGCGGGGCCAGCCGGCGCTTCCAGCGCCGGTTGAAGACGGTATCCCGGCGCGCCATCGTGAAAATCATGGGCAGCCTGGGGAAGGCGGTGATCACGAAGGCGGCGTCGAACCAGGCCTGGTGATTGCTGGCGATGATGAAGGGGGCGGCGGGTACGTTCTCGCGCCCCACCACCCGGATCCGGAAGAGGTGGCGGAGCAGCCAGCCCACCAGCGCCATGACCACCCGGTAGGTGCGGGGTGGCTGCTCCGGCCGGCCGTGGACAAGCGGATCGAGGCCGCCCCCGGCCACAGCCGCCCGGTACTCCGGTCCCCGGTAGCCGGCGTCAGGAGTGGAGGAAATCGGCCAGGACCCGGTTGAACTCGGCCGGCCGCTCCGCCTGCGGGGTGTGGCCGGCGCCCTCCACCACCGCCAGCCGGGACCCGGCCAGCCGGGCGTGGGCGCGCTCGGCGTGGACGAGCGGGAAGAGCGGGTCGTCGGCCCCCCAGATCAACTGCACGGGGACACCGATCGCCTCCAGGCGGTCGCTCAGGTCGTGGCCGCCGGCCAGGGCCGAGGGCTGGACCAGCGAGCGGATCGTGGCCAGGTAGGCGGGCCCGTAGCCACGGGCCGCGTGCATCTCGCGGACGTCGGCCAGGTAGCCGTCGTCCATCGTCCGCTCCAGATCCGCGGTCATCCCCACGAACCGGCCCGCGGCCCGCCGGATGTAGCGGGGAGGGGCCCGGTGGAGCGCCTCCCGGGTCAGCCGCATCACCGCCTCCCCGACCCGCGGCAGCATCATCAGGGGGTAGTAGAACTGCACCCGCGGCCGCCCCAACCCGAGCGCGTTGACCAGCACCAGCCGGCTCACGCGGTCCGGGTGTTCGAGCGCCAGCTCGAGGGCGACCCGGCCCCCCATCGAGGTGCCGACGACGGCCGCTTCCGGGATCTCCTGCGCCTCCAGGTAGCGCTCGACGACGCGCGCGAAGAACGGGATCCCGTAGCGGGCTCGGGGTTTCTCGCTGCGGCCGAAGCCGGGCAGGTCGGGCGCCAGCACCCGGTGGGTGCGGGCGAACGCGGGCAGGTTGAAGCGCCACTCGATGTAGCCGGACGAGCCCAGCCCGTGGATGAACAGGATCGGCACCGCGCCGCCCGAACCGCCGCCCCCGAACGTGTGGTGGATGCGGAGGCGGCCGACCTGGAGGTGTTCGGACCGGAGCGGGAGCGGGTCGCCGTCGCTCAAGCCGGAGGCAGGATCACCTGCAGCGCGTCGGTCCAGGCCTCGATGTCGACCGGGGTCTCACCCACCTGGGCGTTGTCGGCGAAGACCGCGATCGGCTCGCCGGTCTCGACGTGGAGGCGGGAGAACTTGAAGGTGGCGTCGGCGGTCTCCTCGTGCTTGTTCAGGAAGGAGGAGGCCAGCACCCGGCCCAGGAGGTCGGATCGCGAGGACCCGGCCTGCATCGACAGCTCCAGGTAGGGCTGCTCGGGAGTGGCCTCCGCCACCGGCATCTGGGCCCCGATCGAGGGGGTGTTGGCGAACACCAGGGAGAGCGCCTTGCCCCGGCCGTCGATGTCGCCGCTCAAGCGGTACTCGAAGGCCTTGGCCCCGCTGAACTGGCGGAAGTTCTCAGCGATCTCGCCGAAGGTCATGTCCTTGGCCGACTCGCCCAGCTTGATGGCATCTCCGAAGAGCCCGATTGCGGCCGCCTCCAGGAACGGCCGGCCGTGGGCACGACCCAGGGTGACCGGGCGCGCGCCGCCCGTCCGCACGACCTCGATCGCGTCGTCGATCTCCGGCGGCAGGCGCAGGGACTTGGCAAAGTTGTTGAAGGTCCCCAGCGAGAGGATGCCCAGCGGGTGCCCGGTGCCGGCCAGCATGCGCACCACGAAGCCGATCGTCCCGTCACCGCCCGCCACCACCACAGTCCCGCCCGGGGCGATGTCCTGGAGGAAGTCGCGGGGTACGAAGTCCACCACCACGTGATCGTGGAAGGCCGCCTCCAGCTTGGTCCGAATCTCCTCGGTGATGGACCCCGCGCCGGGGCTGACGATCAGCAGCCTCTCGGCCCGGGTGCCTTGGTTCACCATGTAGAGAGCTTATGAGGTTGCCGCTGCCAGGACTCCGATTCCGGGCGGCCCGCCGGCTGCCCCGGCGCCGGGAGACGCTCGACGCCCAGGCCTTCATGATCGTCAACCACCTCCCCCACACGCCCTACTTGGACGAGCAGATCGCGCTCCTCTCCGACCTCGGCAAGGGCTTCGGCTGGCTGGTCGGCAGCCTCTGGGTGGCGCTCCGCGACGGGCCCCGGGGCCGGCGCGCGGCGCTGGCTGGGACGGCCGGCATGTTCGCTGCGATCGGCATCGTCCAGGGTCCCGCCAAGGCCCTGTTCGCGCGCCGCCGGCCCTTCGCGGGCCACCTGGCGGTGGTGGTGGGCAAGGAGCCCGTGGACTCCTCGTTTCCGTCCGGCCACACCGCCGGTTCGTTTGCGGCGGCCGTGGCCCTCACCCGCTTCTATCCCCGGGACGGCCCGCTGCTGCTCCTGTTCGCCACCGCGGTCGGGGTCTCCCGCGTCTACCTGGGCCACCACTTCCCGAGCGACGTGCTGGTGGGGGCGGGCCTCGGCTCAGGCGTCGGCGCTCTGGCTGCCCGCCTGGCCCGCGTCGGGTACCGGGATCCCGGAGCAGGCGCTGCCGGCCCCGAAGACGTGGCTGCCGCCGCCGCT
>JBBSHA010000147.1:0-6073 GCA_038253595.1 Candidatus Dormibacterales bacterium | reverse complement strand
GGCTGCGGGGGCGTGGAGAAGCCCACCGGCGTGGCCACCAACCCCCCACCGGGCCAGGACCAGTCCGGCTCGACGCCGGCCCCATCCGGGTCGGGAGCGATCCAGACCAGTGGCGCTCGCACCGTGCTCAGCCCCATCGGGCTCAATATCCGCAGCGACTCGGCGCCGACAGCCACACCGCTGGGAACCGCCGGTCGGGACCCCCTCCTCCCCGTCATCGACCACCCCGACCGAAACGGGGGCTGGTACAAGGTGAAGGGGGAGACCACGACCGGCTGGATCACCGCCGACCCGGACCTGACCGCGCCCGGCCATTTCAGCAACTTCGATTCGGACCAGCTCTCCTTCAGCGCCCTGTACCCCGACCAGTGGACCTTTGCCAACGAGCCCGGTGACGTGATTTTCAAGCCCCAGAACGGACCTCAGGCCATCGCCGTGCGCCCGGCGGGGTCGCTGGCGCTGCTGGGGCCGGCGGGCCGGGCCGGTTACGCGGCGACGACACAGGCCGACGTGGTGGTGTGCGGGACCACCGGCAACGTGGTCGGCTATGACCGGCAGGGCGGGGGCAGCCCGTCGCCGGGGGCGGGACAGTCATCGTCGCCGGGAGCGGCACCTCCGCCAGCGCCCGGGCAGCCCGCGCCGTCGGGGGCACCGCCCGTGGTTTCGGCGCCGCCGCTCGCCCACTTCGCCCAGCTCCGCCTCCGGCTCGACGCCACCCACGCCCTGGAGCTGGATTACAACTACGATGCCCCGGACCAGCTTCAGACCTTCAAGAACTTCTATAACTCGGTGACCTTTCCCTTCTCGCAGTGCATGCAGGTCGCCACGCCGGCAGCGACGCCCGCGCCCCGAGCCCCCGGCGCCCCACTCTGAGCACCGCCCCCAGGCTCCGCATCGGTGGATTCCCGGTGCGGGTGCAGCCTTCCTTCTTCATCCTCTCCGCGCTGCTGGCGGGGGCCCGTCCGGTCTCCCTGATCCTGGTCTGGGTGGCGGTGGTGTTCGTGTCCGTGCTCGTCCACGAGCTCGGACACGCCATGGCCTTCCGAGCCTTCGGGGTCCCCGCGGAGATCGAGCTCTACTCCATGGGCGGCCTCACCCGCCCTCAGGCCGGGGGTGCGCTCAACCCCCTGCGACTGCTGGGGGTGAGCCTCGCGGGCCCGGCGCTCGGGCTCGGGCTCGGCCTGGCCGTGCTGGCGGCCGCCAGCGTGACCGGGGCCGAGAGTGGGGGAGGCATCGGCGCGGAGGTCGCGCACGACCTGATCTACGTCAACATCGTCTGGAGCCTGGCCAACCTGCTGCCCATCCTGCCCCTGGACGGCGGCCACGTGCTGCACCACACCCTCGACGTCCTCACACGCCGGGACACCGAGCTCATCGCCCAGGGGATCTCGCTGCTCTCCGTGGTGGCGGTGGCCGCATGGGCCCTGTCTCGCGGTCTGTGGTTCACCGCCGGCATCGTCGCCGCCTTCTGGACGATGGGCGCCACCGCCTACTGGCAACGGCGGGTGTTCAGCCGCGAGCAACCCCTGAGCGAACAGGTACAAGAGGGATGGCAGCGTCTCCAGCAGGGTGATGTCGGGCGCGCGGTGGCCACCGCGCGCCGCGTGCTGGGGACCGCCCGCTCACGTTTCGTCCGGGCCGAGGCCGCCCGGCTGCTGGCCCTGAGCGGGGTGGCCACCGGTCAGGCCGAGGTCGCCAGGGAGGGGCTGGCGTCGATGCCCCGGCGGCTGCCCGCCGATCCTCACCTGGAGGGGGTCGTGGCGCTGGTGGGCGGCGAGAATGAGGCGGCCGTCCGGCTGCTCACCGACGCCTTTGCCGCCAACCCCGACGACCGCGCCGCGGCCCCGCTGACCCAGGCCCTGATCCGGGCCGGGCAGCCCGACGACGCAGTGGCCCTGGTGACCGGCCCCCAGGCGCCCCATCTCGGCCAGGCCACCCATCTGGCGCTGGTGGCGGGCCTCCACACCGCGGGCCATTTCCGGGCCGCCGCGGAGCGCGGCGAGGCGGCCTTCGAGCGCTGGCCGGACGCGGCGCTGGCCTACAACACCGCCTGCAGCTGGGCCCGTGACGGACAGGCCGGCAGGAGCGGTGAGTGGCTTGTGCGCGCCGTGGAGGCGGGCTATCCGGACGCCGAGCACCTGCGAGCCGATCCCGATCTCACCGCCGCCCGTGAGCAGCCCGGCTATGCCCGGGCGCTGGCTCTGATCCGGGGGCATGCCTCATGACGCGCCTCGATCGCGCCTCGGGGACGGCCTGGCGCCAGGCGCCTGGAACCGAGATCGCGTTTGACGGGCCGTGAGAGGGCTTACAACGCGATCGGCGCCGACCCTAGATGGCGACCGTGAAGTGGACGCCGAGCAGGACTAGGGGCCAGAGCAGCACGGCGACCATTGCCGACAGAAATCCCGAGACGGTGCCCAGGTTGTCGAAGAAGTGGTGGCCGGCGGCCACGATGACTCCGATAACGATCCAGAGCACGAACCCGAGCGAGACTCGTCTTGTAGCCAACATGGAGCGATAGCCTAGCGGGTCGACGGGGGGGCTGGTATGACCACGGGCCGCTCGGACACCTGGCGCGCCGCCCGGGCCCCGCGTGTCCCGCCGTCAGGGCGCGTCGCCGGAGGGCCTGTGACCGAGGGCGTGGGTGAAGGCGAAGTGGAGGCGGAATGCCTCGTCGTCCAGCTCGTCCATCAGCCGCTCCAGCTCACCCTCGAACCGTGCCCGGGCGCTCGGACCCAGGACGGACAGCAGCGCGTGAGGGTAGGGCCCGGCTCCCGCCATCAAGTCCACCCAGCCCGCGGCGTCCCCGGCGGGGCCACCGATGATGGTCTGGCTCCGGCTCAGGCTCACAAAACCCGCATCCGCAAGCAGGCTGAGCAGGATCCTCGGCTCACCGAAGGTCGCGTGATCCTCGGGCGGCCGGGGCACCCGCAACGGGTGGCGGCGGGCCAGCCGGCCCAGGCAGGCGAAGAACACCGTCTGGCCGAGGGTGCTGAGGCTGCGCCGCTGGCAGCTCACCGCGATCCGGCCACCGGGCCTGAGAATCCGGTAGGCCTCGGCGAGAACGGTCTCCGGGTCGTCGCCGAACGGGAGCCCCTGGCCCAGGGTGACGGCGTCGAACGACCGGTCCGGGAAGATCAACCGCTCCGCCGGCATCTGCAGAAAGGTGGCCGGCAGCCTGCCGGAGTTCCGCCTGGCCACGGCCAGCATGGCCTCGGAGACGTCGATGCCGACCACCCGTCCACCCGGGGAGACGGCGGCGGCCAGGCGGCGGGCCACCAGACCCGTGCCGCAACCGGCATCGAGGAGCTGCTCGCCGGCGGCCGGCGCGGCGAGCTCGGCCAGGCGCCCCGCCACCCGGTCGTTGAGGCCGTCCGCCCAGCCGTCGTGGACGGCCGCGGTCGTCTCGGAGAATCCGAGCATCGAGGCGGTGAGCTCACTCACGGGCGCGGGCGACTGGGAGGGGCGTGACGGTGAGCGATCATGGACTCAACGCGATCGGTAAGATAAGGCTCTACCGACCGGCGCCTTTACAAGGGATTGATATGGCACAGACAGTCGAAACCAAGGGTGTTCCCGGCCTGCGCGGACCGGAGTCCGACCGAGTCGAAAGCTCTGGCTTCACGTCCGCCTCGCCCGGGGTGGTGCTGGGGCCTCGCGACAGCCTGGTGGGAAAGCTCACCATCGAGGGCGACCTCACCGTCCACGGCACCGTCGACGGCGAGCTCCAGGTCTCCGGTGACGTCGACGTCGAGCAGTCCGCCACGGTCAAGGCGAAGCTGAGCGGGCGCAACGTGAGCGTGCGCGGCAACGTGACCGGCGACCTCTCCGCCAAGAACCGGCTGCTGGTCTCGGGCTCGGGCATCATCAACGGCGATGTGAAGGTTGCCAAGCTGCAGGTCGAGGACGGCGGCACCCTGAACGGGAACATCTCGATGGGTGCGCTGGGAGCCTCCTCCGGCGACAGCGCCAAGGGCGGCTGACCGCGGAAACCGGTTCGCCGAACCGCTACTGACCGACGGGCTGCCAATTGTGGCCGTCCCACCGGTAGCGCCCGTCGGGTGATAGCTGGCCGCCCGCGTCGGCGGGGGAGGTGTGCACCTCCGGCTCGGATTGCGCCGGCTGGGCCTGCACCGCCGGCTGGGGCGGGAACGCCTGGAGCCCCTGGGGCTGCGCGGAGGGGTGGGCCTCGGCCTGCTGCTGGGGTGGCGATGCGACCGGCTGCCAGGCCTGGCCGTCCCAGCGATGCCGGCCGTCCGGCGACAGCTGCTCGGCGGGCGCGGCGGCTGCCGCCTCAGTCTGATGGACCGGCTGCCAGGCCTGTCCGTCCCAGCGATATCTTCCGTCCGGCGACAGCTGCTCACCGGTGGCCTGCTGCGCGGCCGTGACGCCGGCTGCCTGGGGCTGGGCCTGGGGCAGCGGCTGCTGCACGGGCTGCCAAGCCTGCCCATCCCAGCGGTAGCGCCCATCCGCCGAAAGCTGCTCCCCGTGGGCGGCTACCTCAGCCTGCGCCTGCTGGGGCTGGTGCACGGGCTGCCAGGCCTGGCCGTCCCAGCGATAGCGGCCGTCCGGCGACAGCTGCTCGCCGGGGGCCTGAGCCTGCGGACTGTAGGAGGCCGGGAGCTGGGCGTACCCCGACGGGCCGCCCAGTCCCTGGGGACCGCCCGGCTGACCGGGCTGGGCCAGCGCCCCGTAGGGCGTGTACCCCGCTCCGGCAAAGGCCTGCTGATGAATCTGCCAGTGGCGCCGCAGAATCGAGGCCATGTAGGCGGGATAGCCGATCCCGCCCGTGAAGATGGCGAGGATCAGGGCGAGCCCCGGAGAGCAGCTCGTCTCCAGCCCCTCCATGGCCTGGATCTGCTGCAGCCGCTTGGCGGTGTTGAACATGGAGACCAGGCTGACGATGGGAACGAAGAGCGAGAGAATCGCCAGCCCGGGCTTGACCTGGATTCGCTCGTCGTGGTCGCGCATCTCCCGGTTGATCTTGTAATACCAGACCAGGAAGTAGATGCCGATGGTGATCAGGGCCAGTCCCAGAACCGCCCAGGGACTCCGTTCCTTTCCGAGCGGACGCCCCTCGGTGGTCAGTGGGTATTCGCTCATCGCTCGTGTATTCCTCCAGAGGCGCAGGGGCGATGGGCAAATGCCCCCGCCGGGCGCGAATTGTACCGTCATCCCGGCTGCAGTGACCGCGCCCGGGCGCAGCCGGCAGGCATCGCGACCGGAATCACGCCGCTCGCTCGCGCCGCCGACCGCCGGCCCGGGCCCGCCGGCCTCCGCATTGACCAGAATCGGGGCGGTGACACCCGATCTGCGGCCCACGACGCCGCGGCAGCACCGATACCAGGACCCGGGGAAGGCCAGCCCTGGGACCGCGGACCGCGGCGGGCCCCCGGCTCTACAGCCATGACCCAGGACCGTGCCGGGGGGCGCCCCCGCTGGCTCACGCGAAACCTCGCTGTGCTCTCTGGGGTGAGCTTTCTGCAGGACGCGGCCAGCGAGATGCTGTACCCCGTGCTGCCCCTCTTCCTCACCGGCGTGCTGGGCGCCCCGGTGGCGGTGGTCGGCCTGGTGGAGGGCGCCGCCGAGGGGGTGGCCGCCATTACCAAGGTGGTGGCGGGACGGCTGGCCGATCGCTTTCGCCGCCGGCCGCTGATCGCCCTGGGGTACGGCCTGGCCGCCATCGGCAAGGCCATGATCGCGGTGGCGACGGCGTGGCCGCTGGTGCTCGCGGCCCGCTGCGTCGACCGAGTGGGCAAGGGGGTGCGCGGGGCCCCCCGGGATGCGTTGCTGATCGTGGGTGTGCCGGCGGCCAGGCGGGGAGCAGCCTTCGGCCTGCACCGCGCCGCCGACACCGCCGGGGCGGTGGTGGGCCCGCTGATCGGGCTGATCGCCTATGAGGCCCTTTCGCACCGGCTGCGGCCCCTCTTCGTCCTCGCCGTGGTCCCGGCGATCGCCAGCGTCCTGCTCACCCGCGCCGTGGTGGAGGCACCGCGAAGCCGCGTCGCACCGCCGGAGGAGGGCGCGAACTCGACTTTCGCGAGCGGCGGTCCGATGATCGCGGAGCGTGGTG
>JBBSHA010000146.1:0-6094 GCA_038253595.1 Candidatus Dormibacterales bacterium | reverse complement strand
TCGACTTCGTGATCGTCAACTCCAACCTCACGCACGCGCCGACCGGCGGCCAGTCCCAGGTCATGTTCGACTACCCCAACGCGCAGCGCCTGGACCCCCACATCCGCTTCATCGCGGGCGACGTGGTCAACAACCGCATCCCCTCCCACCACGACCCCGACAAGGTCGCCCGGCTGCTCATAAAGCGGGTCTGGGAAGCGTAGCCGGCGCCCGGCCGCGACGGGCCACCATCTCGACCAGGACCGTCGCCACCGCCACGTAGATGAGTCCGTCCAGCGCATCCACCACGTAGTGCTCGCCCAGGTACACGACCGAGAACCAGACGGCCGCCGACCACGCCACCAGGGCCAGCGCCAGGAGCCGGTGCTGGCGCCAGGCGTAGACCGCCGCCAGCACCGGGTAGGCGGCGTGCAGAGACGGGAAGGCGGCGTAGCGGTTGGGGTTGAGGTGGCTGTAGGCCGGTGAGGTGTAGTAGCCGGTGCCCGACTTGGCCAGCGTCTCGTCGGCGATCTTGTGGATGTGCGGCCCCAGCGCCTGGTAGCCGGCCTGCCCGGGGTCCAGGGGGAACTGGAGCCAGGGCGGCGTGCTGGGGAAGAACAGGTAGGTGACGAAGGCCAGGAGCGACATCAGGAGCAGCGCCGCCACATACCTCCAGTAGAGGGCGCGGCTGCGCAGCCAGAGGTAGAAGCCGACCCCCACCGGGAGCACGAAGTGCATGAAGTAGAAGACCACCGCCGCCCAGTCCAGAACGCCCACCCGGGAGGGCACGTAGAGCGCGTCCTGGAGCGCCGCCGTCGGCAGCCGGGCGCCGAACAGCGAGGTCTCCAGGCCGGCGAGGTCGTGGGGGGCGAAACCGGTCTTGGCGGCGAAGCCGCGCATCACCTCGTACGCGAAGAAGAGGAGCAGGAAGGGGGCGAAGTCGAAGATGAACTGCTTGCCCCGGCCGAGGGCGGCCGCGATCACCAACAGAGCCAGCGCCACCCACTGAGGCTCGATCTCGACCCGGCGCCAGATCATCACGCCGAAAATGAGTCCCAGGTAGGCGAGCGAGCCGCCCAGGAAGAGCCGGGGATGGACTCTCAGGTCCGGACGACCACCACGGCCGCGATCTCCACCGTGACCCCCCGGGGCAGGGCGTTGGCACCGACCGCGGCCCGGGTGTGCCGGCCGGCCTCGCCGAGCACCTGGACCAGGAGGTCGGAGGCGGCGTTGACCACCTGCGGCTGCTCGCCGAAGCCGGGGGCGCACTGGACCCAGCCGGTCAGCTGGGCCACCTGCTCGACGCTGTCGAGCCCGGCCGCGCTCTCGAGCTGGGCCAGGAGGTTGAGAGCGCACGCCCGGGCGGCCTCCTGTGCCTGCTCGAGGCTGACCTGGTCGGGGACCCGGCCGGTCAGCAGCTCGCCCTCCCGCACCGAGACCTGCCCCGAGATGTAGAGCAGGGCCCGGCCCTCGCCGAGCGGCACCAGCCGGGTGGGCGAGTAGGAGGCCATCGCGGCGGGGGCGGCCGGCAGCTCGTGACCGAGCTCGCGGAGGCGGTCCAGGGAGCGGCTCACAGGGACCGAGTGTAGTGTCGAGGCGTGCTCAAGTTCTACCCGGACCACGTCCCGGCCCGCGTCCCCCGCCTGTTCGGCGACATGCTGGCCGCGTCGTGGACCGTGGCCTGGGCGGCGGCGGGCCTGGTCGTCTACAGGGTGATCATGGCCTTGGAAGTGGTGGCCGACGGCATCTCCAGCACCGGCCGGACCTTCAACGGCTGGCTCGAGGCCTTCAAGAGCTCGACCCCCCGCGGCATCCCCGGGCTCAGCAACTTCCTCCTCGGCACCGCCACCGCCCTGGAGCGCCACTCCGGCACGCCCCTGATCGCAAGCGGGGCCCACGCCCACGAGGTCATCCAGCAGATGGCCGTGCTCTTCGGGCTGGTCACCGCGCTGCCACCGATCCTGATCGTGGGCGGCACCTATGCCTACCTGCGCCTGCGCGATGCCCGCGAGATGGGCGCCGCGCTGGCCTTCGTGCGCGCCGCCGAGCGCAGTGGCCGGCTGGAGCAGGCCAGGGCGGTGCTGGCCTACCGGGCGGTCGCCAGCCTGCCGTTCACCAAGCTGATGCGGGCCAGCTCCGACCCGGTGGGCGATCTCTCCGAACACCGCTACGACCGGCTGGCGGCCGAGATGCTGAAGCGGGCCGGCCTGGAGTCCTTCCGCCTCCACGACCCCGGCCGCTCGCGGCTAGAACCCGCGCCCCCGGCGGACGTACGCCGCCATGGCGACGAGCAGGACCAGGATGGCGCCGGCCCCGAGGGCCAGGTACGGGGCCTCGGGCCCGGTTAGGAGCAGGACCGGCCAGTTCCTGAACGCCGCCCGGCGGGCGGTCGCGGCACCCGGCGCGGCCGCCTGGGGGACCGGCGCGACGCCGGCGGCCGGCGGCTGGGCGGCACCGCCGGCGTCCCGGTAACCCCAGAGCAGGACGGCATGGTCGGCCGGTCGGAAGCTGGCCGTGAAGAGGCTGGGCGTCTCATCGCCGGACACCGCCAGCGCAGTGACCGCCGCCTCCGGCGGCTTCAGCGAGGTGAAGTGGAGGCCCGAATCGGCGGTCGCCCAGAGGCCGGCCTTGTCGCCACCCCCACCGTCGCTGGCCACGTAGAAGCGGTCGCCGTGGGAGGCCGTCCAGGCGACCGCGGTGAAGTCGGTGGCCGGCAGCAGGCCGCCGCCGGTGACCTGCGCCCAGCTGGCCCCGCTGTCAGCGGACGCGAACAGCCCGGCGTTGGTGCCCATCAGCAGCGGCCTCTGCTCCTGCTTGGGAGGCGGCGGCCCCGCGGCCAGGGTCGAGACCATGGTGCTGCCGGCGGCGGCGGCGACCGGGCTCCAGCTCTGACCGCCGTCGCCGCTGGCGAAGAGCGGCAGCGGTTCGGGGCCGCGGCTGCCGTCACCACCGGCCACCAGCCGCGCCGGGTCGGCCGGCCCCGCGATCGCGAGGGCTCCCACGTTGACCTGGGTCAGCCCCATCCCCTTCCACGGCGCGCCCCCGTCCCGCCCGATCAGGACGCCCTGGTCGCTGCCCGCGGCGGTGGCGCCCCGGGTGAAGCCGAACGAGCGGACCGTGCGCGTTTCGGTGCCCTGCATCTGGAGCCAGTTGGCGCCCCCGTCGCTGCTGCTCCAAGCACCTCCGCCGCGGGTCCCGGCGAGGACGGTGCTGGGCTTGAACGGGTTGTAGGCGAGCGACACCACCGCCCGGCCGCTGACCGACCGCGCGAGCTTCCACGAGGCACCGCCGTCGGTGCTGCGGTAGAGATTGCCGGTGCCGGTGCCGACCAGCAGCTGCTGGTTGTCGGCGGGGTTGACGGCCAGCGCGAAGACCGGGCTGTCGAGGCGCTCGGGCAGCGGCGCCAGCTGCGTCCACGTGTTGTCGGGAGCTGGCACCTGGGCGGCAACCGGCAGCGCCCCCAGGAGAGCCACCTGGGCAACAACCAAGAATGTCGCTGGAAGACGGAGGGGGAACGGCGACACCGAACCTGCGAATTATGCGCTAAGCGGCGAGCCGGGCCGGCGGATCGCGATTAGACAGGGGCGCCGGCCTCCCATCACGGATTCATCGATCGGCGCCGGCCCCGGCTAACATGCCCCTTGTGCTCGGGAAAGCACTGGGCGCCGGGGGGAGGGTGGCGTTCAGGCCCGAAAGCCTGCCTCCTGCCCTGGTCACCGGGCTGGCACTCGCCCCGCCGGTGCTCGCCGGACTCCTGCTGTTCAGGTTGCCGGCGCTGCTCATGCTCGCCCTGGCTCTGGCGCTGGGCGGCCTCGCCCACCTGGCGGCCAGGATCGCCAAGCTGCCCCTGTCCGGCACTCCGGTGCTGCCGGCAGTGGTCGCGGTGGCGCTGATCGGCCCCGGCGCCTCCATCCTGTGGACCGCCGCCGCGGCGCTGGCCGCCTCCGGGCTGGAGCTGGCGCGGAGCCGCTTTACGCCGGGCGCCCGGCTCCAGGCCGGCATGCTCGCCTACGCCGCGATCTTCCTGATCGGCGGCTCGGGTCCGGCCGCCTACCTCCGGCCGGGGACGCCGGGGCTGCTGGAGGCGGAGCCGATCCGGCTCTGGCTGGACTACTTCGGGGCCGGCGCCGCCCCCGTCGACCCGATCCGTCTCTACGTGGGTAACGTGCCCGGCCCGGTGTTCGCCACCTCCCTGCTGGCGGTCGCGGTAGGGGCGGCCTGGCTCTGGTATGCGCGCCGGCTGTCGCTCTTGGTGCTCTTCACCTTCGTCGCGGGGGCCCTGCTGCCGATCGACCTGCGGGGCTGGAACCCGGGCTTCCAGCTCGACAGCGGGCCGCTCTGGTTCGGGGCGGCCCTCCTGCTGGCGGACCGCCGCCTGCTCCCGGCGTCGGCCGCCGGCCGGCCGTTGCTGGGGCTGGCCGCCGGGGTGGTCGCGCTGGCGCTCCGGGCCCGCGGTCTGGGGATCGAGTCGGCGCTGCTCACGATCGCGGGCCTACAGGTCACCGTGGCACTGGTCGAGGGTGCCCACTGGCTGGCGGTGAACCGGAGGCGGGTGTGGACCGCGCTCCGAGCGGTCAACCTGGAGCACGTCACACTCCGCCTCAACCGCCGGCTGCCGCCCAGCTGAGCCCACCCGGCAGTCGGTTTGTGGAGGGATCGAGCAGGCGCCGGATCCGCGGCTCCCTCGCTCTCAATTGAAGTAGGTCCGGCCCCGGGTGACGAACTGGTCCCGGTGGGGGCCGACCCCGACCAGGTCCACCGGCGCGCCGCAGATCTCCTCCAGCCGCTCCACGTAGGCCCGGCAGGCACCGGGCAGGTCCGCCCACGCGCGGCAGTGACCGATCGGGGTCTGCCAGCCGGGCAGCGTCTCGTAGCGGGCCTCGCAGTGCTTGAGGTGGGAGATGTTGGCCATCGGGTGCCCGTGGTACTCGCCCCGGAAGTCGTAGCCGGTGCAGACCCTGATCTCGGCCAGCTCGTCGAGGATGTCGAGCTTGGTGAGCGCGATCGAGCGGGCGCCGTTGAGCCGGACGGCGTACCTGGCCACGGCGCCGTCGAACCAGCCGACGCGGCGCGCCCGCCCGGTGACGGAGCCGAACTCGTGGCCGCGCTCGCGGATGGCGTCCGCCACCCCCCCAACCCCATCCAGCTCGGTGGGGAACGGCCCGTAGCCGACCCGGGTGGTGTAGGCCTTCACCACCAGGAGGGCGAGGTCGATGCCCGTCGGCGGGATCCCGGAGCCGGTGCAGGCGCCCCCCGCGGTGGGGTTGGAGCCGGTGACGTAGGGATAGGTGCCGAGGTCCAGGTCGAGCATGGTGGCCTGGGCGCCCTCGAGCAGGATGTTGGCGCCCCGGTCCAGGGCGTCGTGGATCAGGGGGAAGGTGTCCTTGATGTAGGGATCCAGGAAGCGCGCGTAGCCGAGGTACTCCTCCAGCATCCGGCCGGAGTCGAAGGCGGCCTCCTTGTAGAGCTCCTGGACGATCGGGTTCTTGACCTGGCCGATCACGAAGTCCAGCTTCTTACGCATGAAGGCCTCCTTCTGGAGGTCGCCGACCCGGAACCCGATCCGGCGGATCTTGTCGGAGTAGGCGGGCCCGATCCCCCGCCAGGTGGTTCCCAGCCGGTCGTCGCCGCGCACGCCCTCCTCGAGCCGGTCGAATACGGGGTGATAGCTCATGACCATGTGGGCGCGCTCGCTGATCACCAGGTTGGTGGGCTCGACCCCCCGCTCGCGCAGCTGCTCGATCTCCTTGATCAGGACCCTCGGGTCGGCCACCACGCCGTTGCCGATCACGCAGGTGACGGCCGGATGGAGGATGCCGCTGGGGATCAGCTGGAACTTGAACTCGCCGTGCTCGGTGATGACGGTGTGGCCGGCGTTGTTCCCCCCCTGAGCACGGATCACCATGTCGGCACGCTCGGCCAGGAAGTCGATCACCTTCCCCTTCCCTTCATCCCCCCACTGCCCGCCGACGATGACTATGACCAAGTCAGTAGCACGTGGGTGGGTGGGCCCACTCGGCAGACCGATCCCGCGAAGGGGGGCAGCGGCGCCTGCCCGGCCCCCGGCCGGGTCGGCTCCGCCGACGCCGCGGTGGGGGGAAACCGCAGGTTGCCC
>JBBSHA010000145.1:0-6101 GCA_038253595.1 Candidatus Dormibacterales bacterium | reverse complement strand
CTCCGACTGGCGGCCGGCGTCGATTCCCCGGTTGACGGGCTGCTAGCCTTCTCCGAGTGCTGGAAGACGCGTTGACGCTGGCCCGCGCGGGCCGTGAGCAGGCCGAGCAGGACCTGTTCGAGCTGCTCCGCATCCCCAGCGTGTCCGCCCTTCCCGAGCATCGGGCCGACGTCCGGCGGGCGGCCGAGTGGCTGGTCCAGCGCCTGCACGCGATGGGCATGGAGGTTCAGCTGGTGGACGTGAGCGAGGCCGGCCACCCCGTGGTCATGGCCGAGTGGATGGGCCGGCCCGGCGCCCCCACGGTCACCGTCTACGGGCACTACGACGTCCAGCCGCCCGACCCCCTGGACGAGTGGCTCAGCCCGCCCTTCGAGCCGACGGTCCGCGACGGGTTTGTCTACGCCCGCGGCGCCGACGACAACAAGGGCCAGCACCTGGCCGGGGTCAAGGCGGTCGAGCACTGGCTGGCGGCGGGCGGCCCGCCGGTGAACGTCCGCTTCCTGATCGAGGGCGAGGAGGAGGTCAGCGGCCGCTCGCTGCCCGGCTACATCCGCGCCCACTCCGAGCGACTGCGCACCGACTACCTCTGGCTGGCCGACGGCGGCTTCACCGCGCCCGGGATGCCCAACCTGCTGACCGGGCTGCGGGGGATGCTCTACACCGAGATCGAGGTCGGCGGGCCCCGCGTCGACCTCCACTCCGGCATCTACGGCGGGGTCGCCCCCAACCCGTTCAACAGCCTGGCCCATATCATCGCCGGGCTCAAGGACCGCGAGGGCCGGGTCCAGATCCCGCACTTCTACGACGAGGTCCGGGAGCCCAGCCCGGAGGAGGTCAGGGGCTGGGCGGCGATTCCGATCACGGACGCCGGCGAGCGGGAGGCGATGGGCGTCTCCGAGCTGGCCGGCGAGCCGGGCTACTCGCCGATCGCCCGCAAGTGGGTGCGGCCGACCCTGGACGTGCACGGCGTGATCGGCGGCGTCACCGGCGAGGGCTCGAAGACCGTGATCCCGGCCCGGGCCCGGGCCAAGGTGTCGATGCGCCTGGTGCCTGACCAGGACCCGGCGGTGGTGCTGGACAACCTCCGCGAGTGCGTCGCCGGGCTCGCCACGCCGGGCACCCGGGCCGAGGTTCGGGAGCTCAACCGGGCGCTGCCCGTCCGGCTCGATGTCGATCACCCCGGGATCGCCGCGGCGTCACGCGCCTTCGAGGCCGCCTTCGGCGCCGCCCCGGTGCTGACCCGGGAGGGGGGGTCGGTGCCCGTCACCATCGACTTCCAGGAGGCGCTCCACCCCCACCTCCTGGTCAGCGGCTTCGGGCTTCCCGGCGACGCCCTGCACTCGCCCAACGAGCGCTTCAGCCTGGACCAGTACCACCGCGGCACCGAGATGGTCATCCACCTCCTGCAGGAGCTGGCGGCTCAGCCCCAGGGTTGAACGGCGACCTCCAGCAGCTCGCCCGCGACATGGTGGCGGTGGCCTGGCTGGAGGGTGACTTCGTGCTCCGCTCCGGGCGCCGGTCCCGCTACTACTTCGACAAGTACCTCTTCGAGACCCAGCCGTCGATCCTGCGCCGGGCCGGCCGCGAGCTGGCCCGACTGGTCCCGGCCGGAACCCGGCGCCTGGCCGCCCCCGAGCTGGGGGCGGTCCTGCTCGGGGGCGCCGTCTCGCTGGAGCTGGACCTGCCTCTGCTGCTGGTGCGCAAGGAGGCCAAGGGCCACGGCACCGGCAGGGCCCTGGAGGGCGTGATCGAGGCCGGCGACCGGGTCACCGTCATCGAGGACGTGCTCACCACCGGGGGGGCGGCCATCAGCGCCATCGAGAAGGTGAGGGCGGCGGGCGGCGAGGTGATCGGGCTGGTCGCCGTCCTCGACCGCGAGGAGGGGGCTCGGGCCAACCTGGAGGCGCTGGGCGTTCCCCTGAGCGCGCTGTTCAGGACGTCGGACCTGCCGGTCTCCGGCTGATGCTGGTCCGGGGCGGCACGGTGTGGTCGGCCGCCGGCCCCCGCCCGGCCGACGTCCTTGTCGAGGCCGGGGTGGTGAGCGCCGTCGGTCCCGGCCTGGAGGCTCCCGGGGACGCCGAGGTGGTGGACGCGCGCGGCCTCTAGGTGCTGCCGGGCGCGATCGACGCCCACGTCCACAGCCGCGACCCCGGCTTCCCCGCCAAGGAGGACTTCGGCTCCCTCACCGCGGCGGCGGCGGCGGGCGGGGTCACCACCGTGGTCGACATGCCCAACACGGTGCCCGCCGTGGAGAGCGCCGCCGTCTTCCGGGCCAAGGTGGAGCTGGCTTCGCGCCGCGCCCTCGTCGACTTCGCCCTCTGGGGCCTGGCCGGCGCCTCCACCACGCCCGCCGAGGTGGCCGAGCTGCTGGGCGCGGGCGCCGTCGGTCTCAAGGCCTACCTCGGCTACGCCATCCGGCGCCACAGCCGCCAGGTCGTGTACAGGCTGGATGCGGGCGATTCGGGCCTGAAGCCGGCGCCCGGCTACGGCACCCTGACCCGGCTGGCGCACGAGCTGGCCCGGCGCGGGGTCCCACTCGTGGTTTCATGCCGAGGACCCCTCCATCCTCCGTGAGCTGGATCGTCCGCCCGCCGGCTACGACGACCTCCTCGCCGCGCGCCCGGCGGTTGCCGAAGCGGTGGCGGTGGCGGCGCTGGGCGCCATCTCCCTCGCGACCGGGGCCCCCGTGCACGTGGTCCACCTGGCCTCCGCCGCGGGCCTGGTCGCCGCCCGCTCGGCCCGGAGCGCGGGGGCCCGCCTGACGCTGGAGCCGGCCCCCAGTACCTGCTCCTCTGTGACGCCGACTATGAACGCCTGGGCCCGGTCATGAAGATGTTTCCGCCGATCCGGACGGCCCTGGTCGCGACCCTGGCGGACGGGACGGTCGCGGTGGTGGCGACCGACCACGCCCCCCACCAGGACTCGGAGAAGCTGGGAGCGGACCTGGCGGCCGCCGCCGCGGGCAGCCCCGGCGTCGAGACCCTCTACCTGGCCTGCCTGGAGCTGGGCCGGCGCCAGGGCGACCCCTGGCGGGCGGTGCTCGGAGGCCTCGACGCCAACTTCCTCCACGCCCATCTGCGCCAGGAGAGCCGCGGTTGGGATCCGCGTTTCCAGGCGTGCCGTGAGCGGGTGGTGGAGGTGTATCGGTCGGTGCTGGCCTGGTTGCGGGACGTGGGCGACGCCGACCCGTTGTCCACCTAATCGCGCTTCCCCCGCCGCGGTGATGAGGGCGATGCGAGAACGCCTGGGCAGGCTCTGGTCCGCGGTTGACTCATTGGGACTCGATCTGGTCCCCACCGATCAGCTGATCGTCGACCAGGCCAGGGCGCTGATGGAGGAGCCGGGAGTCGGCCCTCGGGATGCCTCGCATGCGGCCCATGCCCTGGCGGCAGGGTGCGACTGGATTGTCTCCGGGGACACGGACTTCGACCGCCTCTCCGCCCCGGTACGGCTGGGCCCGTCGGGAGGCGGCCGAGCGCGGTCGTAGGGAGCAGAGCAGACCCCTATCCAATTGCCCATCCCGCTTCCCGCATCGCGGACCAAAAGGGGGGTCCGGTAGGGGGCCAAGCCCCCCTCCGCCTACCCGGCGCGCAGGCCTGGCTCCGCCAGGCCGGTTGAGTTGTCCATCCCGACGCCAGGCGCTGCGGACCAGAGGGGGGTCCCGCAGGGGGACGTCAGTCCCCCCTACGCTGAAAGACGGGACTGGTGCGGAGCTCGGTCTCGAGGCTGGTCACGGCTCCGTGGCCAGGGTAGATGGCGGTCTGGAGCGGCAGCCGCGCCAGCTTGCCGCCGATCGACATCAGCTGCTGGCGGAGGTCGCTGCCCGGCATCTCGCGGCCGATGCCGCCGGCCAGCAGGGTGTCGCCGGTGAACAGGTGGTTGGCCGCTAGGAAGGAGAGGCTGCCCGGGGTGTGGCCGGGGGTGTGGATCACGCGCAACGCGAACTCGCCGAACTCCAGCTCGTCGCCCTCCAGCAGGTAGCGGTCGGCGGAGCGGAGGAAGGCTTTGCCGTCGGCCATGTGCATGGCTGTGACCGCACCGGTGGCGTCCTTGACGGCGTCCTTGCCGGCCAGGTGGCCGGGGTGGCCGTGCGTGACGACGATCCATCTGACGGTCAGCCCGGCCAGCTCCGGCAGCACCTTGGCGGCGGGCTCGACCGGGTCGATGACGACCGCCTCCCGCGACGCGGCGCAGGAGATCACGTAGCAGTTGACCTCGCGGTCCCCCTTCACCTTGACGATGCTGAGCTTCGACACGTGTATTACTTACCCGGTGAGAGCCGCGGCAGTCGCCATGGGCGTCGTCCTCGCGGTCATCGTGATCTACTGGACCGTCGACTACGTGCGCCGCCGCTCAGCGATGCCGCCCCGCCGGCGCCGGCGCCCCTAGCCCGGCCCGGCCGCCCCGCTACCAGGTGTTCCAGTGGGTGATCTGCTCCAGGGGAATCCGGGGACCGGGACGGAAGTCCTCGCCCGAGTAGAAGGCGATCGGGGTCATGCCGGCCTGGGTGTACTTCTCGAAGTCGATCCCCAGCACCCCGGCAACCTCCCGCTCGTGGGCCAGGTGGAGCGTGGTCCAGGCGGTGCCCAGGCCCCGGTCGCGGGCCGCCAGCATGAAGCTCCAGAAGGCGGGCAGGATGGAGCCCCAGAGCCCGGCCTGAAGCTGGCTGTTGACGCCCTCGCCGAGGCGGCCGCGAATTAGCGGGATCATCAGCCAGGGCGCCTCGTGCAGCCGCTCGCGTAGATGGGTGGAGGAGCTGACGACGGCGTCCATCCGCCCGCCCCGGACGTCGCCCTCCCGGTATTCCGGGCGGGGTAGCTGCGAGTAGGCGTCGTACGTGCGGCCGTAGAGCTCGGCGATCGTCCGCTTGCGCTGGGGGTCGTCCACGAACATGAATTGCCAGCCCTGGCGGTTGGACCCGGTCGGCGCCTGCACCGCCACCTCCAGGCACTCCAGGAGCAGCTCGCGGGGCACCGGCCTCTCGAGGTCGAGCCGTTTGCGCACCGCCCGGGTCGTGCGCAGGACGTGGTCGGCCGGGAGCCCGTTACTGGCGATCCGTCTC
Organism: Candidatus Dormibacterales bacterium; assembly: GCA_038253595.1. GTDB lineage: Bacteria > Chloroflexota > Dormibacteria > Dormibacterales > Dormibacteraceae > JBBSHA01. Next base: position 1,039 of record JBBSHA010000145.1, on the reverse strand, counting down.
GCCCTCCCAGGTCTGGAGCTTGCCGCGGAGCGCGTCGTAGCGTTCGAACTTGTCGAGCTGCAGCTTGCCCCGGGCGCGGTCCGGGTACTTGGCCGTCTGGATCGCGTCCAGGAGCAGCGAGATCTCGTCCGGGGTCAGGTTCAGCTGCCGGTACTGCTGCTCGGCCGGCTTGCGGTCGACCAGCTCGGTGATGGCGTCGTCGGTGTCCTCGACGAGCTGCGGCCGGGTCGGCCGGAACAGCTCCGCGGAACCGGTGAGCGAGACGCGCTTGAACTTGCTCATGACCTCCTAACCTGGTGATTGGCGTTGGCCATGACCGCGCCGGCCAGCAGCCGGTACGCCTGGGCGCCCTCGGAGGCGGCAGCGTACTGGAGGATGGAGGCGGCGGCCAGCGGCGACTCCGCAAAACGGATCGAGTCCTTGACGACGAACGGAAAGACCAGGGCACCGTAGTGGTCCTTCACCAGCTGCAGCACCTCCTGCGAGTGGAGCGTGCGCGCCTTGAAGATGGTGGGCAGGATCCCACCCACGTGGAGGCGGGGGTTGAGCTTGGCCCGGACCCGGTCGACGCTTCGCTGGAGCTGCTGCATGCCCTTCATGCCGAAGTACTCGCACTGGAGGGGGATGATCACCTCGTCGGCGGCGACGAAGGCGTTGATGGTGATCAGGCTCAGCGCCGGGGGGCAGTCCATGATGATGAAGTCGTAGCGGCGCTGGACCGCCTCCAGCTTCTCCTTGAGGATGCCCTCGCGGCCCAGCTCGTTCATCAGCTGGGTCTCGGCTCCCGACAGCTCGATGTTGGCGGGCAGATAGTGAAGGCCCGCCAGCTCGTTCTCGAGCACCACGTCGTTGACCGTCACCTCGGGGTCAACGAGCAGCTCGTACACCGACTTCTCGAGGTCGTCGGGCACCTTGACGCCCATGTTGATGGTCAGGTGGGCCTGGGGGTCGAGGTCGACCAGGAGGACGCGCTGACCCTTCTCGGCCAGCGCGGCTCCCAAGTTGACCGCGGTGGTGGTCTTGCCGACTCCACCCTTCT
>JBBSHA010000144.1:0-6140 GCA_038253595.1 Candidatus Dormibacterales bacterium | reverse complement strand
GGAGTCGATGATGAACGAGGCGACGTCCTTGAGGTCCTGGTCGGCGAGCTTGGAGAAGGGCGGCATCGCCTGGCTGAAGCCGGGATCCCCAGAACGTCCGTTCTTGATCGTGGTCATAAGGTAGTCGGCCGCCAGGGGGTCGGTCACCCCGGGCAGCTTCGAGATCGGGTTGAGCTTGGGTCCGATGCCCCCGCCGAGGTTGGTGCCGTGGCAGGCGGTGCAGCCCTGGGCGTTGTAGACCTGCGCCCCCTTGGTCGGGTCGCCCGGCAGCGGCGCGGCCCCGGCCGCCGGCGATGGACCCGCCGCCAAGGCCGTCAGCGTCCACCCGGCCAGGATCGCGGGCACCAGCACCGAGATCGCGATCGGAAGGTGCCAGCGGGGGCGGCGGAGCATGCCCCACCAAAATAGCAGACGCTTCCCGAGCGGAATTGGCGGGAATACCCGCGGGCCGGGTAGGTTTAGTCGGGATATGTGCTCTGTCGCCTCGGCCTCCGATTCGAGACTGACGTGCTGCTCACGAAGGTGGCTCGATGGGAGGCCGGCCTTCCATGGATGAACTGCTCCGCAGCCTCTCCCACCTGACCCCGCCGGCCCCGGGCCTGCGGGTCGCCGTGATCTGCCTCCACACCTCACCCACCGCCACGCTTGGCCACAGCGCCAACGGCGGCCTCAACGTGTACGTCCGCGAGGTCTGTGCCTGCCTCGCCCGGCTTGGGATCGCCACCGATGTCTTCACCCGGCAGACGGCCGAGGCCGGCCTCCAGGTTGAGGCGCTGGGCCCCCTCAGCCGGGTGATCTATCTCCCCGCCGGACGTCCCGGGCTCGACAAGTACAGGCTCCTCGACGAGGTGCCCGCCTTCGCCGGCCTGGTCGAGGAGCACATGGCCCGGGGCCGGCAGACCTACCACATGCTCTACTCCCACTACTGGCTGTCGGGTCTCGTCGCCTGCTCGCTGCGGGGACGGTTGCGGCTGCCCTGGGCCCACACCGCCCACACGCTGGCCCTGGTCAAGAACCGCAGCCTGGCGCCCGGGGACGTGCCCGAACCGGAGGTCCGCTCCGACCTGGAGGGCGAGATCTCCCGCTGCGCCGATCTGCTGGTGGTCAGCACCGAGGCGGAGGGAGACGCGCTGCGCAGCGCCTACCACGTCCGTCCCGACCGGGTCGCGGTCATCGCGCCGGGGGTCGACAGCGCGGCCTTCCCGCCGCGCGACCGGCAGGCGGCCCGCGAGCTGCTGGGACACCCCGCGGAGCGGCTCTTCGTCTTCGTTGGCCGGCTCGAGCGACTGAAGGGGGTGGACGTCGTGCTCCGGGCCCTGGCGCAGATTCGCGGCCGCCACCCCGAGGCCCGGCTGCTGGTGCTCGGCGAGGACAGCGGCTCGGGCGGCGGCGGGGAGAGGCGGCGGCTGGAGAGGCTGGCGGCCGAGCTTGGCATCGAGGGCCGGGTGGACTTCGTGGGCTCGGTGGCCCAGGAGAGGCTCGCCGCCTACTACGCAGCGGCGGATGCCTGCCTGATGCCCTCGTACACCGAGTCCTTCGGGCTGGTGGGGCTGGAGGCCCAGGCCTGCGGGACCCCCGTCATCGCCAGCAACGTGGCAGGCCTGGCCTCGATCGTGCGGGAAGGCGCCAACGGCTTTCTGGTGGACGGCCCCGATCCGGACGCGTACGCCGCCCGGATGGAGCTGCTCCTGGACCGGCCCGAGCTGACCGAGGCGATGGGAACCAGGGCCCGCCGGCAGGCGGCCCGATTCACCTGGTCACGGACCGCCGGCCAGCTGGCCGCCCGGTTCCAGGACCTGGTCTCGGCTCAGGTCGGGGTCCAGCCGAGCTGGGCGCACGAGTAGGGGAAGACGGCCGGGTCGAAGCTCGTCAGCTGGTTGAGGCCGGTGCCGTCAGCGTTCATCAGCCAGACCGCGCTCCGGCCCCCGGCCAGGGCCAGAAAAGCGATCTGGTGCCCGTCCGGGGAAGGGGCGACCGCCAGCACGTCGAGACCGCCGGCGGTGGGCAGCCCGGCCGCCGGGCTCAGCGCCTCCGGGGCGGCGGCCGTCGCGGGCACGCGGAACACCCGCGCCAGGGGTCCCGCCGCCGTCCCCACGGTGGCGTTGAAGATCAGGTGGACGGAGTCGCCCTGCCACGTCGGCGTCGAGACGTCGCCGATCGCCGCCGTCGTGGTGGGCCCCGATCCGTGTAGCGAGCGAACCCGCAGCTGGCTGCGCACCGGATCGGGGTTGCGCAGCCGGTAGGCCAGGGCCAGGCCGTCCGGCGCCCAGGCCAGTCCGTCGGCCGCCCTGGCCTCGGCCTGGATCCGGTACTGGGTGTGGAGGTCGACATCGTAGGCCCGGATCTCCTCCCCGCCCGGACCCGACCGGGTGAAGGCGATCCGCGAACCGCCAGGCGCCACCACGGCCTCGCCGACCCCGGTGGCGATGGTCTCCATCTGGCCGTCCCGGCCCAGCATCCGGAGCGCGCCGCCATCCCGGTACACGTAGCCGCCACCCCGTAGGAAGCCTGCCCAATCGGCGCGGAAGGGTAGGGTCAGCGCCAACTCGCCGACCGGCTGGTCGGCCCAGCTGCCGTCCGGCCGCCGGATCAGCAGCCGGGTGCCGTCCGGCGACCACGAGTAGGCGCTCACCGAGGCGCCCACGAGCTGGCGGGGAAACCGGTTCTCGTCGACGATCCAGATCCCACTGGGGACGCTGCCCGGCGCTTCCTGAGCGGCAAAGGTGACCCAGTGGTGGAGCGAGCGGAGGCCGCCGGTGCTGAAGCCGAGCACCGTGCCGGCGCGGAGCGGGTTGCCGTCCACGTCGCCGGCGTCACGGGTCACCGCGACCGTGTACTGCCGGTTGGGCTCGAGCAGGGACTCCGGCGCCACCACCACGCGGCGGGCGTCCGCCGGGTCGGCCCGCAGCGAGAAGCGGACGTCGGGGCTGAGACTGACCGCCCGGGCCAGAGAAGTGAGGTCCATCGGGCGCGAGAAGCTGATGCCGAGGTAGGCCGCCGGGTCCACGTTGGCCTCGCCGGCCGCCGGGCTGCTGCCGGTCAGCACGGGCGCCGCCTCCGTCTGGAAGGCCCAGCCGTGGCGCAGCCCGTTGCTGCGGCCGAGCCTATCGCTGTAGCCGCCGTCAAGCGAAATGCGGTATGTGGTGGCCGCCCGGAAGGCATCGTGCTCGAAGCTGAGGACCCGGTCGCCCTCCCACACCAACCGCCCGCGAACGGAAGGTTCCACGTGGAACCGGGTGGCCACCGATTGCTGGTCCATGGCCCGGTCGAAGCTGATCCGGACCGGTTCCAGGCTGCGCACGTCGATCGCCTTGCGCTCGGGCGCGATCACAACGATCTGGGGGGGCGTCCCGCAGCCGGTCCCGAGCACGGCCAGCGCAACCAGGATGGCCAGGCTCGCCCCGAGATGGCGCCGGCTACCGGAGATAGCTGTTGAGCTTCGCCCTGAGGTCGTTGGCCAGCGCCTCCAGCCGAGATGAGTCGACGAAGAGGATCGAGATCGTCGGCACCTGGCCGATCGCGTTCTCAAGTCCCGCCGGAGATCGCTCGGCGCCCCCGAGGACGTCCTTGACCTTGCGTGAGCGATTGCCCAGGGCCTCCTCGGTCATCTGCTGGAGGTCCAGGATCACCACCTCCCAGTCGAGGTCGGCCCCCGCCCCGGCGGTCGCCGCTGGAGAGATGGTGGAGGTGGCGGCAGAGATGGGGAGGCGCTCGGCCAGCGGCCGGGGCTGGGATTCGAAGGACGCGGACGGGGTCGGGATCGCGGGCGTCCTCGGATCCTGCCCGGGTGGTTCCCAGGCGGCCGGCGCCGGGGCCGGGACGGGGGCGGGAGGCGCGCTCGAAGCCGGGCCGGGCGCCGTCTCGACCGGCGGGCCGGCAAGCGGGGGGGCCGGGGCCGGCACCGGCGGAGGCGGGACGCCCGGGGGAGGAGGAGCCGGCGAGCGCCGGTTGCCGACCACGCCATCCACGTCGAGCGGCTCGTGAGGAGTGTCTGCGGCGGCCGTGACCTCGATCATCGCAGCGGGGTCGGCGCAGAGGGCGAGAACACCGGCAGCCGAGTCCGAGATCTCCCGCGAATCGCTGGTGTAGGCACCCGCCAGACGGCCCTGGTTGAGGATGATGACGCCGGTGCCGGCCGCCGCCCGGACCATCAGACTGCCGCTCAGGTGGCGAGCCTCCAGGAACGCAAGCAGAGCATTCATGTCCACCCACGAGGCGTAGAGCTCGGTGTAGATCGGCTGGGCGACTGTCAGCTCAAACAGGCCGTCCACCAGCTCGGAGCTGAGTCCGACCACGTCCAGGACACCGCTACCGCGGGTCACCTCGTCGTTGAAGGCGGCCAGGGCGTTCTTGCCCAGCTCGACGGCGGGGTCGTCGCCGATATCGTAGACACACTCCAGGGCCTGCCCGTCTCGGAAAAAGATCAGCCCGCTGGCGGCGTCGGTGAGGAGCCGTACGTAGCCGGTGTACTGCTCACGTTCGAGCGTGGTGATCAGGCGTGGGAAATCCACGAAGGAGGTCTTGAGGGAGTCGTAGATGACCTGCCCCGCCGGTACCGGGATCGGCTCCCGGCCGTGCGTGGGGGACGGCCGGTGCTTGACGCCGCGCCGGGGTTGGTCGGCGGTGACCACCGGTGCGGGCGCGGTCACAGGCTCGGGGGGCATGGCCGGCGGTGGCGGCTCAGGGGCCGCGAACGCCTCCGGGGCCGGCCCGTACGGCGCCTGGGGCACGGCCTCGGGGCTGGGGTTGGTTGCCCACTGCCGGGGCGCGGACGGCGGCTCGACCGGCGGGGGCGCGAGCTCGGCCGGCCACTCCACACCCGGGGGCGGCGGGGCGGGTGCGGGACCGGGTCCGGCACCCGCCTCGGCGGGGCCGCCGGCGCGCTCCAGGAGTTCGGGGATCGACGACTTCACCGTCTCGTCGGCCGGCAGCTTGGCCTTGGCGTCAAAGTCGTACTCGCCCGACCTGCGGCCCAGGGCGCTGACCACAGCCTCGTCCCCGGCCGCTCCCTCGCCCATGGCGTGGAACAGGTGGCCGAACAGGAAGTAGAGGGTGGTCGGCTGGTCCCCCCCATCGCGAACAGTGAGAGTGCCGGTGGCGCGCTCGCTCTGCGCCTCCTCGAGGAGGGAACGAAGATCTTGGTCTACGAGTGTGCCTTTGGCCTGCAATAGAGTCTCCAAAATGGCAACAGCGGCTACCCGGCCGCGCCAGGCTAAAAAAGTAGTATAGACACGAACGATGTCGAAATCGGGCGGCAGTCCCCTGCACGCCGGAGCCGCTCCCGACACCGCCGAAACCCCTCGTCAGGCTCCTTCGCGGCTGGTCTTGGTGCGCCACGGCGAATCCACATGGAACCACGAGCGCCGCATCCAGGGCCAGCTCGACCCGCCCCTGTCCGACCGCGGCCATGACCAGGCCCATGAGCTGGCCGAGCGGCTGGCCGGCACCGGCATCTCGGCCGTCTACTCGAGCGACCTCAGCCGGACGCGGCAGACCGCGGAGCCTCTGACCGAGCTGATCGGGTTGGAACCCCAGGTGCTGCCCAGCCTGCGCGAGGTCGCGCTGGGCGCGTGGGAGGGCAAGACCCGCGAGCAGCTGGTCGCCGAATACCCGGCCGAATGGGAGCGCTGGTCCGCCTCCCCGTCCTGGGACGTGGTCCCCGGAGGCGAGGGGACGGGGCCGTTCCGGGCCCGCGTGGAGGAGGTCATCGGATCGCTCCTCGAGCGCCCCGCCGCGGGCGACGTGGTCGTTATCACCCACGGCGGGGTGATCCAGGTCGCTCTCGCCATGGTGGTCGGCCAGAGCCTGCACGGACTCTTTCCCTACCTGATCGACAACGGCTCGATCAGCGTGCTCCAGCGCTCCGGCGAGCGCACCGTGATCACGGCGGTGAACGACACCTGTCACCTCTCCTGAACCACGACTCCTGGGATCGGGCCCTCCAGCTCCAGGGGGCGCCCGCGCCCCTCAACCAGTCCTGGGCGTACGGCGAGACCCAGGCCCGGGAGGGTTGGCAGGTGGAGCGCCTGGAGCTGCCGGGCGGGGCCCTGGCGACGGTGCTCCTGCGGGGATTTGGACCGCTGCGCTGGGCTTACGTGCCGAGGGGGCCGCTGCCGGCCGGGCCCGGCGCCCTGGCGGCG
>JBBSHA010000143.1:0-6167 GCA_038253595.1 Candidatus Dormibacterales bacterium | reverse complement strand
TCTGCGCGACCCTGGTCTGGGGCGGGCTGGGGGCGGGGGCGGGGGTGCTGCCGGCGCTCCGGGCGGCCCGGCTCGACCCGGTCGCCGCCCTCCGCTCGCCGTGATCGAGGCGGTCGGGCTGGCCAAGCACTATCGCCAGGGCCAGAGCCTGGTGCGAGCCCTGGACGGGGTGTCGTTCCGGGTCGAGGACGGCGAGTTCCTGGCCGTGGTCGGCCGCTCGGGGAGTGGCAAGACCACCCTGCTCGACGTGCTCGGGCTCCTGCTCCGGCCGACCGCCGGCCGCCTGCTGCTGGATGGCGCGGACACGGCTGGGCTCAGCGAGGGGCGCCGCGCCGACCTCCGGGGCCGCCAGATCGGCTTCATCTTTCAGGAGTTCAACCTGCTCCCCACCCTGACTGCCATCGAGAACGTGATGCTCCCGGTCCGCTACTCGCGGGCCCGGATCCGCCCCGCCCGGGGCCGGGCGCTGGAACTGCTGCGCGCGGTCGGCCTGGAGGACCGGGGCCACCACCGCCCCGACGAGCTGTCCGGGGGCCAGGCTCAGCGGGTGGCGATCGCGCGCGCCCTGGTCAACTCGCCCAGCCTGGTGCTGGGCGACGAACCGACCGGGGAGGTGGATTCGGAGACGTCGGACGAACTGGTCGGCCTGATGCGTAGCCTGAACCGCGAGCAGGGGGTGACCTTCATCATCGTCACCCACGACGCCGAGATCGCCGCCCGGACCGACCGGGTCATCCGGCTCCGCGACGGGCGGGTCCTGACCGACGAGCGACGTAACCCGCGGCGGTATACAACCAGCGATGAGTAGCCCGGTGGCTTCATGACGCAGTCGCCCACAGCGGCCGGGCCGCCGGCCCGGTGCCGTTCCGCAGGTTGCCGTCCCGCAAGGTGCCGTCCCGCAAGGTGCCGTCCCGCAAGGTGCCATCTCGCTCCACCTCTGGCTGAGGCGGCGGTGTGAAGGCCGAACCGATCGCCGGGGAGATCGTTCATCTCCCCTCTGGGGGCCCCGCCATCGACGCCGCCCTCGAGGAGCTCGAATACGTGTACGCATTCATTCACGCCCGGGTCGGCAACCGGGCGGACGCCGAGGACCTGACCCAGCAGGTGGCCCTGAAGGCCATCCCTCGCCTGCACGCTGGCGCCGCGCCGGCCGCCATCCGGGCCTACCTCTTCGCCACCGCCCGCAGCGTCCTGGCCGGCTTCTGGTCGGCTCGCTTCGGGCTGCCCGCCGACCAGCTTCCGGAGGACCTCTGGGTGGAGACGCCGCAGCCGGCACCGGCGGGGGCCTCGGTGGAGCGGGTGGAGCGCATCCTGAACCGGCTGCCCGACAACTACCGGCGGGTGCTCGAGCTGCGATTCCTGCGCGGCTACTCCCTGAGGGAGGTCGCGGCCGAGCTCGGCAACAGCGTCGGCGGGATCAAGGTCATGCAGCTGCGGGCGCTGCGGGCGGCGGCCAAGCTGGGTCTCGATGCCTGACGGGCGCCCGGGTCCCCAGGAGGAGGCCGAGGCCGGACGCGTGGATCGCCTGGTCCGGGACATGCTGGCCGGGCGCCGGCTGAAGGCGACTTCGCGGGACGCGGCCGAGCGCGAGGCGATCGTCACCGCGGCCGCGCTGGCGGGTGCCCGGGAGGGCTTCCCGCGCATGTCGCCGGGCTTCCGGCGGCGGCTGGCCGGACTGCTCGACAGGGAGGCGGCGGAGGGCCGGATCGACCGCCGGTCGGCGCTGGTGGCGGGCCTTGGCGTGGCGGTGGGGGCGCTGGGCGCGGTGGCGGCGACGCACCTCGGCCCCCTCGGCCAACCGGGAGAGCGGAGCGCGGCCGAAGTGGCGCCGCCCCAGCCCAGCGGGCGGGCCGTGGTCGAGCCCCGGCCGGGGCGCTGGGTCGATGTCGGCATCAACCTCCAAGAGCTGGAGGAGGGGGTGCCGCGCCGGGTCAGCGCCGGGGCGGTCGGGGCTTTCCTCATCCGCCAGGGCACCCAGGTGACCGGCCTGTCCTCGATCTGCAGCCACCTGCCCTGCGAGCTGATCTGGAAGCCGGCCGGCGGCATTCTCAACTGTCCCTGCCACAACCAGGCCTTCAACCGGGCCGGAGAGTCGGTCGACCCTGCCTACCCGCTGCCCCAGCTGCCGGCTGTGCTGGTCCGGGTGGCGGCCGGGGGCATGCTGGAGGTGTTCGGGACGTGAACGGCGTCGAGCGGGGCCGCCTGCAGGCCCTCGATCGCTGCCTGGCCCTGCTCGAGGAGACGCTGGCCGGGGGCCGGGCCCGGGTCGACGCGCCGCTGGGCTTCAAGATCCGGCAGCTGCTGGGATCCTGCGGGCTGGTGCCCGACCACCGCCTCGAGGGGCGGCGCGTGGACCGGGTGCTGGACGACATCTTCCAGCTCCAATCGAGCGTGCTCGGAACCGACGACGAGCAGGCTGCGGGCTGAGCCGGGGTCGCCGCCTCGTTTAGAATCCGGGCGACCCCGCCCTCACGTTCAGGAGTGCCAATGACCTCCTTCAGCAGCTCCCCCTCCTACCTCCTGACCTCCGAGTCGGTCACCGAGGGCCACCCCGACAAGGTGTGCGATCAGGTCTCCGACGCCATCCTCGACGCCATGCTGGCTCAGGACCCGGGCGCCCGCGTCGCCTGCGAGACCGCGGTGACCAAGGACTTCCTGTGCGTCATCGGCGAGGTCACCACCGAGGCGGACGTGGCCATCGAAAAGGCCATCCGTCAGACGGTGAAGGGGATCGGCTACGTGTCCGAGGAGAGCGGCTTCGACACCGATCACGCCCAGATCAGCGTGTTCCTGAAGGAGCAGTCGCCCGACATCGCGGCCGGGGTCAACCACTCGCTGGAGGAGCGCGCCGGCACCCCGGGGGGGGACCCGTTCGAGCACCAGGGCGCGGGCGATCAGGGCATGATGATCGGCTTCGCCTGCGGCGAGACCCCCGAACTGATGCCGCTCACGATCTCGCTCGCCCACCGCCTGACGCGCCGGCTGGCCGCGGTCCGCAAGGACGGCACCCTCGGCTGGCTGCTCCCGGACGGCAAGTCGCAGGTCACGGTGGAGTACGAGCACGGGCGGCCGCTGCGAATCGAAGCGGTGGTCATCTCCACCCATCACCGGCGCTCAGTCTCCAACGCGGAGATCGAAGCAGGCGTGCGCGCCCTGGTGATCGACCACGTGCTGCCGGCCGAACTGGTCGATGAGCGGACCAAGATCATGGTCAACCCCAGCGGGCGGTTCGAGATCGGGGGCCCCGCCGCGGACGCCGGTCTCACCGGCCGCAAGATCATCGTTGACACCTATGGCGGGGTCGCCCGCCACGGGGGCGGCGCGTTCAGCGGCAAGGACCCCTCCAAGGTCGACCGCTCGGCCGCCTACGCCGCCCGCCACGGGGCCAAGAACCTGGTCGCGGCGGGGCTGGCCGAGCGCTGCGAGGTCCAGGTCTCCTACGCGATCGGGCGCGCCCACCCGACCTCGATCGCGCTCGAGACGTTCGGTACCGCCGCGATCCCCGAGCCCGAGATGCTGGCGCTGGCTCGCGCCCACTTCGACCTCCGCCCGGGAGCGATCGTGCACAACCTCGACCTTCGGCGTCCGATCTACGGGCCGACCGCGGCCTACGGCCACTTCGGTCGGGAGGACCTGGGGGTGCCCTGGGAGCTCACCGACCGGGCGGATGCTCTGCGCGAGGCCGCCTCGGCCACCACCAGCCGCTAGTCCCAAGGCCCGGTGAGCCCGGAAGCGGACTGTTCGATCCGCGTCTACGACAGCCTGCGCGGAGAGTCGGTGCCGCTGCCGCTGTCGAGGGACGTGGAGTCGGGCGCCCCGGAGCTGAAGCTCTATGTGTGCGGGGTCACCCCCTACGACTCCGGGCACCTCGGCCACGCCTTCACCTTCCTCGCATTCGACCTGCTGGTGCGGTGGGCGGAGGCGAACGGGCTCCGGGTCCGCTACGTGCAGAACGTCACCGATGTCGACGATCCGCTCTTCGAGCGGGCGCGCCGGGACGGGGTGCGCTGGGAGGCGCTGGCCGACCGCGAGCTGGAGTCCTACGTGGGCGACATGACGGCCCTCGGCTGGCGAGCGCCGGACGCCATGCCCCGGGTGTCCGCAGAGATCCCGGCCATCACGGCGGCGATCGACCGGCTGGCGGCGGCGGGGTTCGGTTATCAGGCTGACGCCTACTACTTCCCGGTCGCCCGCTACCCGGGCTACGGCGCGCTCTCGCACCGGAGCCGGGGCTCCATGCTGCGCAAGCTGCGGGAGGAGGGCCTGCTGGGCCGGGTGGGCCCGGGGGGGAAGCGGGACGGGCTCGATTTCGCGCTCTGGAGGGCCTCGGCGCCCGATGAGCCGGCGTGGCCCTCGGACTACGGGTCGGGCCGGCCGGGATGGCACATCGAATGCTCGGCGATGTCGATGCGCCATCTCGGGCCCCAGGTGGACGTGCATGGCGGAGGCCGGGACCTCCGGTTCTCCCATCACGAGTCGGAGCGGGCCCAATCGGAGTCCTTAACAGGCCGCATTCCCTTCGCCCAGGCCTGGCTCCACACTGGGATGGTCCGGTACCGCGGCGCCCAGATGTCGAAGTCGCTGGGCAACCTGGTGACGGTGACCCAGATGCTGGAGCGGGCCCCCGCGGCCGCGGTCCGCCTCCATCTGGCGGCGCACCGCTACCGGGTCGATTGGACCTTCCGGTGGGAGGGGCTGGCCGGTGCGGTGCGCCTGGCCGAGCGCCTCGGCACCCTCTTGGAGGTGGAGCGCGGGGGCGGGGCGGGCCCACAGGGCGCCATCCCTGAAGGGGCGGCGGCCGACCTGGTGGCGGAGTTCCGGGTGGCCATGGATGACGACTTGGACTCGCCGCGGGCGGTTCGTGCCCTGCGCGCCGCCGTGCGCCGCCGCGATCCGGCCGCCGCGCGCTGGATGGCGGCGATCCTCTGCGGTCCCGCCAGCCTCAGCTGACCAGCCTTCAGCCCTCCGCTTCGGCAGGCTCCAGGGCGGCCCCGCAGTTGGGACACTCCTCGCCCCTCAGCACCGATACCAGCGTCTCGCACACCGGGCAGAGGACGTCCAGCGGCTGCTCGGCGAGGTCCTCGTGGGAGTCCAGATCCATCTCCGTGGGGACGGTGCCCAGGTCGAACGCAGGCGATCCACAGTTAAGGCAGATGTAGCCCTGCTGCACCACCTTGTGCGACTGGTAGTTGCCGCCCGCGTCGACGTCGACCTCGGCAAACAGCGCCCGGTAGAGATCGCCACCGCACCTCTGGGAGCAGGACAGCCACATACCTGGCAGCGTAGCGCGTGGCAGACTTGGCCTCGTCGTGCGAGGGTTCCTGGTCGGCCTGGTGCTGATCCCGGTGGTGATCGTCGGCGTCCTCAGCATCCGCCCCGGTGGGCTGCGTAACCAGCTTCGCAACGTCGTGCGCCGGCTGAAGCTGGCCATCATCCTGGGGGGTGTCTACCTTCTGGCCTCGACCAGCCTCCGCCTCTACTTCCGAGCCGGCCTCACCGCCGAGATCGCCACCGCCGCGGTCGCCGTGGTGCTGGCCGTGATCTTCCTGGTCCGCGCCCAGGAGAGCGCTCTCTAAGTATTAGCCCGCCGCCACCGCGGGCTCGGTAAAGCCCGCATCGGGGATCGCCGGCGCCCGATGGCGCCGACCGCGATCGTGGGCGTGATGATCGCGGCCGCCAGCAGAGACAGCGTCTGGTAGTCGCGCCGGCCGGCGAGGCCCGCCAGCAGCGCCGCCGCCAAACCCGCGCCGAGAAGGCCATGGTCGCGAACAGCGCGGTGGCGGTGCCCCGCCCGTCCGGCGCAACCTCCGTCGCCCAGGTCTGAAGGGTCGAGTGCATGACCGCGTGGGCCGCACCCGCCAGCGGGCTCGCCGCGAGGATGCCGGGGACATGCTGGTCGCCGGCCGCGAAGATGAAGGCGAGGACCAGGCTGGCCCCCCGGAGACGATCAGCAGGTAGGGTCGAACCCGCCCCGCGAGCCGCTTGACCACCTGGGTCCCGGCCAGTACGACGAGGCCATACGACCCCACCACCAGGCCGGCGGTGGCCGGGTTCTGGCCGCCCGCCTCCCGGGCTGGAGCGAGAAAGGTGAAGGCGCCCAGCATGGCCGCCCCCTCGAGCAGGCCGACCCCGCAGACGAATCCCAACCACGGCCGCCGCAGCAGGGT
>JBBSHA010000142.1:0-6275 GCA_038253595.1 Candidatus Dormibacterales bacterium | reverse complement strand
CTCATCGAGCGCAACACCACCATTCCCACCAGCAAGAGCCAGGTGTTTTCCACCGCAGCCGACAACCAGCCCAGCGTGGAGGTTGTCGTGCTCCAGGGCGAACGTCCCATGGCGCGCGACAACCGGATTCTGGGAACCTTCACCCTCGACGGCATCGCGCCGGCGCCCCGTGGACTGCCTCAGATCGAGGTCACCTTCGACATCGACGCCAACGGGATCCTCAACGTCGGCGCCAAGGACCACGGCACCGGCAAGGAGAACCGGGTCACCATCACCGGGTCGACCACGCTCCAGAAGGAGGAGGTCGAGCGCATGGTCAAGGAGGCCGAGGCCAACGCCGACGAGGATCGCAGGCGCGCCGAGGCGGTCGAGACCAAAAACCGGGGCGAGCAGCTCGCCTACCAGGCGGAGAAGGCGCTGGCCGATGCCGGCGACAAGGTCCCCGCGGACGTCCGGACGGAGATCGAGACCAAGGTAAAGGCTGTTCGCGACGCGGTCGGCGCCGGCGACACGGCGGCGATCAAGACCGCGACGGACGATCTGCAGTCATCGATCCAGAAGATCGGCGAGGCCGTCTACGCGGCGGCTCAGGCCGCGGCTCCGAATGCCGCCGACGGCGACGGCGCCGGCCATGGTGCGGACGGTGCGGCCGGACACGCGGAGCCTCATCCGGAGGGGGCGGCCGCGGGCCATGGCGAGGACGTGGTCGATGCCGAGTTCAAGGAGGTCTGAACCGGGCTGCGCCGGTCCGAGCGCGGGTCAGCCCGGCGGGGGCCGGAAGTTCGAGGGCGGGAGCGGTGGTGGGGGCGGCTGCAAACCGAGGTCGTGCACCGGGGAGTGGCGGCCGCCTCCCGTGCCCCTGCCGAGGGCGCGGTTGAAGAATGCCTGCAGAAGTATCGGGGTGAGGATGGAGACCACCCCGGTGATGAAGGTCAGCTTGTTGGGCAGCTCACGCTCGTCATTGAGGCCCCGGTAACAGAACACGGCGCTGAGAAAGGCCGATACGATGACCAGACCCATGCCCAGGACGAGCACCAGCTCCTGATTGTGCTCCTGCACCAGCGGGTTGTTGGGCAGACGGCGTTTGGCGACCCGATAGATGCCCAGCGCCGCCCACGAGTTGAGCATCATGCCGCTGACAAAGGCCAACACGGCGATGGTCCAGCGGAACTCGGCGAGATGGTGGTCGATGAAGGCCGCGATGTTGACCACGATCAGTCCGATCGGCGTGACCGCTCCGATGGTGGGGATGGTCCAGCGCTTGAAAAAGGCTCCCGCCGAAACCTTTCTGCCCTCGCGGGCCGCGAGCCGGCGCTGTCTGCTGGACACTGCGGAGCCATCGTAACGGAGGTTCGCCGGCGGCGGTGACCCTTCCCCAGCACGGCGCCGGAGTCCGGGGCCGGGATTCGCTGTCGGATTCGTGAAACCGATGCCCTTCGAAGCGCGCACCCACCGACCCTCAACCGGCGCGCGCCATCGCGAAGGTCATCCCGCCGGCTACAATGCGCCGCGCTCACCATGAGCATTGGGTGGCTCGGGCATCCCGCCAGCACGAGCCCGAACCGTCGCCAGCGCGAGCAGGGCGAACCAGCCGGCACACAGCATTCCCAGCCCCCCATAGGCCAGCACCGCAGGCCAGACCGGACCGGGATGAACCTCCCGCAGCAGGACCTTGGTGTTCTGCTGAAAGACCACATGACGCTCCGGCAAGGCCGTGACCGCAGCCGCCCCGATCTGGGGATCCGAGGGCAGATGGATCGCCGCGGCCATGACCTCATCGCCGCGCTGCAGGCTGACCACTGTCTTCCATGCCCCCGTCACCGGAAGCTCGCGCGAGGACACATAGTGGCCGCCGCCCTGGTCGTTCAGATCGGCGGTGATTCGACCCCCGCCCTGCCAGGCGACTATCGCGAAGGCAGTGGCGTCCCGGGCGGCGTCGGGCGGGTCCAGCTGCACGTCGACGGAGGTCAACCCGCCGTGTTGCTGGAGGCGGGTCACCGCCGCAACCTCGCCGGCATTGCGCGGCAGCGGATACGCGAGAACGGCGACCAGGGCGAGGCCGGCGACGGCGAGGAGGCGACCGGGGATCTCAACGCCGGCGGAGAAGGCCCGACCCAGCGCGGCCCCCACCACCGCCGTCGCCACCGCCGCGACCGGGGCGAGCAGAGCCGTTTTCAGAAGCAGGCTCGATGAGTACGGGAACCAGCCGCTGAGCGTGATCCAGGCGGATTCCCCGGTCAGCCCAACCGTCCCGATGGCCAGCCCACAGACGAGAGCGAACCGCACCCTGCGCTGTGTTCCCAGCCAAAGGGCAACGCCCTCCACGCAGAGAGCGGGAACAAGGTACAGCGGAAACCGGGGGAGGGTATGGTTCAGCGCCCCGGCGACGAAAAGCGCGATCGAGACCCGCAGTACCAGGTAGGCGAGCAGCGCCTTGAGAGCGCCTCCCGGCCCCAGGGCGATGCGGGCCGGTACCAGCGCGAACCCGGCGGCAGCGGCGATGAGCAGGGGCAGATACAGGGCCTGGAACTGCGGGACGCCGTAATCGAACTCTCCCTGGAAGGTGGTGACCGCAACCAGGGTCGCGCCGGCGACCACCACGTGCAGGGTGCGCCCAAACCAGTTCGGACGGGAATGGCGGGCCGACTCGGCGATCGTCAACCAGAGCGCGACGGTGGCGAAGCCGCCGCCGGCCACGAGCTGCAGGTGGGTCGGGCTCCAGAGGGTGACATCGAGCCCATAGGCCTGGTGCCAGAGATTGTCGAGGGGAAATGCGACCAGGCCGCCGAGCCCGAGCACGCCCAGGGCCACCGCCGAGTACGGAATTCGGACCGCCCTCCAGCGAGCTCCCACGGGAGCCCGGTCAACGCTGGCGAAGATGACGGCGACCACCGCGGAATAGACAATTCCACCCAGGCCGAGCACGATCATGGTGTGCGGAGGAGTGAACAGCTCCCGGTCACGCCCCAGGTCGATGTGCCAGGCCACATCCCAGTACAGACCGAACACCGCCAGCCCGAGCACGAAGAGTCCGTTCATCACCGCCGAGGCCGCCCAGCCCGGAAACCCGGTGATGCGATGCAGGGTGGAGGAGATCAGCTGGAAGAAGAGCTTCACCACGCCGCTTCTCTCCTTGGGCATCGTCCCGGCGGCGGCAAGCCCCAGCACCACGGCGACGTAGGCGATCAGGGGCCCGATCACATAGGCCCACTGCTCGAGCGGAAAGTTGCCGGTCACGGCGACCATGGGTGCCGCTGAGCTCATCCGGTGGCCCCCGCGCGTACGGCGGTGGACAGGGCGACGCGGCGATCCATGGCCTGCGCCAGCACCGCCTCGGTGGCCTCCATGGCCAGGGGCCGCAACCTCCGGAGTGCGTCGGTGACCTGGGGAAGCCTGTCCGCGGGCATCCCGGCCTCGGCGAAGGGCCCCCACACGTGATCCTCGAAGAGGGCCACAAAGCGGGTGGCGACCCGATCGAGGTCGGAGCGCAGGGCAACCAGATCCTCGTGCACGGCCGCCAGCGGGATGCCCGCGGCCACCAGCTGAGCACCAATCCGCATCAGCCGGGGATGGGGAACGCGCACCATCTCGCCCGCCGGCTCGATCAGGCCCAGTCGCTGTGAGCTCTCGGCCAGGGACGGATCCGCAGCGACCTCAGGGAAGAGCTCGAGAAGCTGGGCCGGGCTGACCAGCTCCGGTTCGTCGTCACTCCATGGTTCGGTCAGCGCCTTCTCAAAGCCGAGGACGTCGGCGAGGCCTCGCCCCTCCTCCCATGCCGCGATCAGCCGGCCGATGCCGGCCAGGGAAAAGCCCTGCTCCTGCAGGCCGGCGATGAGCCGAAGCCTGGCGAGATGCCCGTCATCGTAGTGGGCCACCCGGCCGGCCATGACGGGCGCGGGAAGCAGGCGGGCGGTCTGGTAATTGCGGATGTTCCGCGTCGTGCAGCCGGCCTCGCGCGCCAGCTCGTCGATGGTCATACCCTCGGGTGGCATGGCCGGAAGGATACCACACAATTACCTCATATGTAGTTACATATCGTGAGGTAAGGTCACGGATGTGGACATCCAATTGGGCCTTAAGTAAGACAGAAGGTCATTGACATCTCTTTCTGATCCTGGTATAGTGGGATGTGTCGCTCAAAAAGGCTCCCTTCGATCTGGACGTCGAGCCATCGCTGAGCGCGGAGGTCAACGAGCGGCTGACGCTGGTTCGTAGCCAGGGAAGGTCGGCGGTCTTCCTGGGCTCGATCGCCCTTCATGTCTGGGACGACGTGGATGTGGCCGGCGAGCGTTTCGCCATGGTGTCGTCGGTGACGGCAGGGCAGGCGACGTGCCGGGCCGTTGCCAAGGCATTCGGGGTGCACGAAAACACCGTGCAGTGCTGGGTACGGGCCGCGCGGAGCGGTGGTTTGTCGGGGCTGATGCGTGGCAAGCCGGGTCCCAAGGTTCCTTCCAAGGTGACGCCCGACATATGGGCGCGCATTGAGGCGGGCCGACGAGACGGGCTGACCGGGAACCAGATCTGGAAGCAGCTTCGGGGGGCAGGGATTGCACTCTCCCGCCAGCACGTCTACGCCATCATGCGCCGGATCAATCAGGCCGAGGTCGAGCAAACCTCGATGGCGATGGATACGGTCGACGACGACCAGGTGCGGACCGACGGCAAGGCCACCGACGGCGACACAGACCAGGGGACGTCGCTGCCGTCGGGACCGGGCGCAGCGCTCGCCAGCGAGATCAAGGAACTCTCCGAGCCGATCGCGGTGGCGGTGGCTGCGGCCGCAATGGACGGTGACATCGCCGACGACGAGGTTGACGAGAGCCGCCGGCCAGAGCCTCCGGTGGTGGTTCCTGCCGTCGAGCATGGCCGCTACATCGGCCTGACGCTGTATTACCCGGCGCTGGCGGATGTTGGGCTGCTCGGGGTTGCCCAGAGCACGTTGAGACTGCGGTGGGCAGAGCGCTTCGGGGTGCGGGCGGTGATCCTCACGCTCTTCTTCCTCACCCTGCTGCGCAAGACCACGCTGGAATTGGCGAAGCACCTGTTACGCCAGGAGTTCGGAGCGGTGGTGGGCAGCGGCCGGGCACCCTGCGTCAAGACCCTGCGACGCAAGCTCATCGAGTTGGGTGGTCTGGCCCGTGCCGGTCTGTTCGGGCAACGGCTGGCCAAGCACTGGGTCGACAACGCGCTGGTGGGCACCGCGTACCTCTATGTCGACGGGCACATGAAGGTGTACACCGGCAAGCGCCGGCTCGAGAAGGTGTGGAACGCGCAGCGACGTATGCCCCTGCCCGGCGTGGAGACGTACTTCGTCGGCGATCAGACCGGGCGGCCGTTGCTGTTCGTCACCGAGGGGGTGACCCCTTCGCTGGCGCAATCGATGCGGCCGGTGGTGGCTGCGGTGCGCAAAGTCACCGGGGACAAACCTTTGACACTGATCTTCGACCGCGGCGGCTACGACGGCAAGCTCTTCTCCTGGCTGCGTGAGCAGCACATCGATTTCATCACCTACCAGCGTGGTGAGGTGAAGCTGCCCAACGACATGTTCCATCGTTGCGAGGCCCGTTTCGAGGGTCGCCGTCTGCGCTTCTCGATCGCCGAAGACAGCGTCAAGGTCAGCACCTCGGGCCCATGGCGGCGCATCGTGGTCTGCACCAAGAGCGGTCATCAGACCCCGATCCTCACCAGCCTGCCGGATAGCGTCGGCGCGGCCCGCATCGCCTGCCTGATGTTCGCCCGCTGGCGCCAGGAGAACTTCTTCCTCTACATGACCCAGCATCACGGGCTGGACACCCTGGTGAGCAACGCCTGGCACGACGATTCGGACCAACTGATCCCCAATCCCCGGCGCAAAGAGCTGGACTGCCGGCTGCGTGACCGGCGTGCCGAGGTGCGGAAACTTCAGGCTCAGCTGGGGAACGCTGTGCTGGACGGTGCCGACACATCGTCGGCGGTAACTCGCCGTGAGGTCGCGACACGGCTCGAGGCCATCGGCACGGAGATCGAGTCCCTGTTGCTGGAACGCCGCATCGTTCCCAGCCATGTCAGTGCTGCCGCCGCCGGTCACGCGCGCGAGGTGATGGAGCTGGAGCGCAAGCATCTCATCGACCAGACCAAGGTCGCCGCATACAACGCCGAGGAATGGCTGTTGGACCGGCTCCGGCCCCACTACCGCAATCCATTCGATGTTCGCGACCTGCTTCGCACCTTCGCCGAACTGTCCGGCTCCATCGAGACCCGCCGTGACGATGTGCTCGTCACCCTCGATCCTCCCG
>JBBSHA010000141.1:0-6278 GCA_038253595.1 Candidatus Dormibacterales bacterium | reverse complement strand
GCGGGTGATCTTCGACCTCCTCACGGTGGCGGTCGCGGGCCTGCTGGGACTGGCCGCCTATCCCTTTCTGATCCGGGCGTTCCGCCGCCTCCGGGTCGGCCAGGTGATCCAGGCCGAGCTCTCGGAGGCCCACCAGCGCAAGGCGGGCACGCCGACCGGCGGCGGCATCCTCTTCGTCGCGTTCGGCCTGGCCGGGGGGCTGCTCTCGCTGCGCATGCACGCAGGCGCGCTGCCGGCGATGGCCGGCCTGGTCGCGGGCGGCGTGGTCGGGCTCGGCGACGATGCCGCCAAGCTCCGGTTCGGCGCGCTCGGCATCCCGGCCCGGGCCAAGTTCCCGATCCAGGTGCTGCTGGCGATCCCGGTGGCGATCCTCGCCCACGCCCCCCAGCACCTGCCCTTCGAGCTGGGCTGGCTGTACTGGCCGGTTGCCGTGTTCGCGATCGCCGGCTCACTGAATGCGGTCAACCTCACCGACGGTCTGGACGGGCTCGCCGGCGGCCTGGCGGTGATCGCGTTGCTGGGCGTCGCGCTGCTGGTGCCCGGGGCCGCGGCCGGGGAGCGGGCGGTGGCGATGACGCTGGTCGGCGGCCTGCTCGCCTTTCTGGTCTTCAACCGGCACCCGGCCTCCATATTCATGGGCGACACCGGGGCGCTGGGCCTGGGCGCGGCCCTGGCCGCAATGGCGATCCAGCAGGGCTGGCTGATCCTGCTTCCGCTGCTGGGATTGGTATTCGTGCTGGAGACGCTGTCTGTCATGATTCAGGTGGCCTACTTCAAGGCCACGAAGGGCCGCCGCGTCTTCAAGATGACCCCGATCCACCTCACGTTCCAGCTCGAGGGTTGGTCCGAGAACCGCATCGATGCGACGTTCTGGACCGCCGGTGCCCTGGCCGCCCTTGCCTCAGGCTGGATCGCGCGCGCCGTCACATGACGGTGCCGCCCGCCGGGGAGCGGGCGCTGGTGGTCGGGCTCGGGCTCAGCGGCATGGCCCTGGCCCGCTTCCTGGCCGGCCGGGGGCTGCGGCTGCGGGTCTGTGACAGGCGCCCCCGCGAGCAGCTGGCGGGCGCGATCGCCCAGCTGCCGGCCGGCGCCGAGCTGGCGCTGGGCGGCCATGGCGGGGAGGTTCTGGACGGCTGCGCCGCCGTCTACACCAGCCCCGCGGTGGCCTGGGACTCGGACCTGCTGGAGACGGCCCGGAAGCGCGGCCTTCCCGTCTCCAGCGAGATCGACCTCTTCTTCAAGCTCTGCCCGGCGCCGATCGTCGGGATCACCGGCACCAACGGCAAGACCACCACCACCGCCCTGGTCGGCGAGGTCCTGGCCCAGGGTCCGCGCCCGGTCCTGGTCGGCGGCAACATCGGGGCGACGGTCCTGGACCGGCTGGGCGAGATCGGGGCCGGCCATTGGGTGGTCCTGGAGTTGTCGAGCTTCCAGCTGGAGTCCTGCGAGCGGCCCCGGGCGCGGGTCGGCGTCGTCCTCAACGTGACCCCCGACCACCTCGACCGGCACCACACCATGGCCGGGTACACGGCCGCCAAGGCGCGGCTGGTCCGCTTCCAGGAGGCCGGCGACGACGCCGTCCTGAACGGGCTCGATCCGGTCGGCCGCGGCTTCGCCGGGCTGACCCCCGCCCGCGTCACCTGGTTCGACCGTCACCTGCCGGTGCCCGCGATGCCGGTCCCCGGCCACCACAACCTGATGAACGCGCTGGCCGCGGCGGCCGTGGGCCGGATCGCCGGCCTCGACGACGCCGCCATCGAGGCCGCCATCGGCCGCTTCCGGGGGGTCGAGCACCGCCTGGAGCTGGTCGGGGAGTGGGACGGCGTCGCCTGGTACAACGACTCCAAGGCCACCAACCCGGAGGCCGGCCTGGTCGCGCTGGGCGCCTTCCCCGACCGCCCGCTGGTCCTGATCGCGGGCGGCTATGGCAGTGGGATGGAGCTGGACGCCTGGCTGGCCGAGGTCCGCCGGAGCACGCGGGCGGTGGTCCTGATGGGGGCCAGCGCCGACGAACGGGCCGAGCGCCTGGCAGGCCACCCGGTGCGCCGGGCCACCTCTCTGGCCGAGGCCGTCGGCCTGGCCGGCGAGCTGGCCGAGCCGGGCGCGGTGGTGCTCCTCAGCCCGGCCTACAAGAGCTATGACATGTTCACCAGCTACGAGGACCGCGGCCGCCAGTTCAAGGCGGCACTGCTGGCGGGGCGGCGATGAGCGAGCGGGCGACGGCCGGCGAGGCCGAGGGGGGAGCCGGCACCGAGGGCGACCGCTGGCTGCTGATGGTGGCCCTGGGGTTGGTCGCGTTCGGGGTCGTCATGGTCCTCAGTTCCAGCCAGGCCTACGCTGTGGTCCACCGCCAGGGCAGCTTCTACTACTTCCTGCGCCAGGCCGGTTTCGCCGGCCTCGGCCTGGTTGCCCTGGTCGTGCTGAGCCGCACCGACTATCACCGTCTGCGCCGCTTCGCCCCGGCTCTGGCGGCGGTCGTCGCCTGCCTGATGATCCTGGTCCTGGTCCCCGGGATCGGCATCCGCGTCAACGGCGCCCGGCGCTGGCTGAGCCTGGGCCCGCTGGGCAGCTTCCAGCCCTCCGAGATCGGCAAGCTCGCGTTCGTACTCTTCATCGCCCACTGGATCGACAAGCGCGGGGACCGGCTGGGCAGCTTCGGCAACGGTTTCGTCCCGTTCGCGATCCTGCTCACCGCGGTGCTGTCCGTGCTCATGCTCCAGAAGGACCTGGGGACCGCGCTCGTGACCACCGCGCTCTTCGTGTCGATCTACTTCGCGGGCGGGGGCCGCAAGCGCTATCTGGTGCTGTTGGTGACCGTGCTGGTGGCCGCCTTCGTGCTGGTCACGGTCCTGGAGTCGTACCGGGCCCAGCGACTGGCGGTCTGGCTGGACCCTCTGCGGGATCCACTGGGGACCGGGTTCCAGTCCCAGCAGGGCCTGCTGGCGCTGGGCTCGGGCGGACTCACCGGGGTCGGGCTCGGCCACTCCATCCAGAAGTACCTGTGGCTGCCGGAGGCGCACACCGACTTCATCTTCGGCATCATCGGCGAGGAGACCGGCCTCCTTGGCACCACCCTGGTGCTGGCGGCGTTCGTGCTGCTCGCCGTGCGCGGCTACCGGGCGGCCATGCGGGCGCCGGACCGGTACGGGGTGATGGTCGGCGTCGGGATCACGACCTGGGTCGCGTTCCAGGCCCTGATCAACATGGGAACCGTCACCGACACGCTGCCGATCACCGGGGTCCCGCTGCCGTTCATCAGCTATGGCGGCACCTCGCTGGCGATCACGATGGCCGCGGTCGGCGTGCTGCTCAACGTGGCCGGCCAGGGTGAGCGCCGGGCCTACTCACGCAGGAGGATGGATGCGACTCTTGATAGCCGGCGGGGGGACCGGAGGCCACCTGTCGCCGGCACTCGCCGTCGCGCTGGCGTTCCGCGCTGAGCATCCGGACGCCGAGGTTCTGCTCTTGGGCCGCCGGGGCGGCCCCGAGGAGCGCCTGGTGCCGGCGGCCGGGCTCGCCCTGGAGACGGTCAGAATTCGCGGCCTCGACCGCGACGCGCCCTGGAAGAACGCCGCGCTGCCCTTCCTGCTGCCGGCCGCCCTGGCCTGGGGCCGGGCGCTGGTCGGCCGCTTCCGGCCCGACGTGGTGCTCGGCGTGGGTGGCTACGTGATGGCGCCCGGGGTCTTCGGCGCCCGCTCCCGGGGCCTGCCCTACGTGCTCCAGGTCTCCGAGGCGGGGGGCCTCGCCAATCGCATCTTCCGCTCCGGCGCGGCCGCCGCCTGCGTCACCTTCGCGGCCGACGTGGAGCGCTTTCCGACCCCGCGCACCGAGCAGACCGGCTACCCGCTGCGCCCGGGCTTCAGGAGGCGCACGCCCGCGGCACCGGCCGGCCGGCTCCTGGTGATCGGTGGCAGCCAGGGCGCCCGCCGGATCAACCGGGCGGTCTGGGCGTCACTCGACGGGTTGCTGGCGCGTTTCCAGGAGGTGATCCACCTGACGGGCGCCCAGGGCGGCGCCGGCGCCGCCACCCTAGCCCGCCCCGGCTACCGGCCGCTGACGTACTCGGATGACGTGGCGGCCCTGATGGCGGAGGCCGACCTGGTGGTCGGCCGGGCCGGGGTCGGCACCATCGCCGAGGTGACGGCGGTCGGCCTGCCCCTGCTGGTGGTGCCGGGCAGCTTCGGGGGCGGCCACCAGGAGCACAACGCGGCCGCGCTGGTGAGCGCCGGAGCGGCGGCCCGGATCGCGGACCGCGAGCTGACCGGCGAGCGCCTGCTGGCCGAGCTGGACCGGCTCGACCCGGCCCGGCTGCGGGCGATGGCCGAGGCCTCGGCGGCGCTGGGCCGGCCCGACGCCGCGATCGCCATCGTCCGGGTCCTGGAGGTGGCCGGCCGATGACCCGCGTCCACCTGGTCGGCATCGGAGGCGCCGGAGTGTCCGCGCTGGCCCAGGTCTTCCTGGCCCGGGGCGATCAGGTCTCGGGCTGCGATCTCCGGGAGTCGCGGACCACCGGCGCGCTGGCTGCCGCCGGGGCCCGGGTGGTGATCGGCCACGACCGCAGCCACGCCGCCGGCCAGGACCTGCTGGTCTACTCGGGCGCGGTGCACTCGGGCGCGGACGAGATCGAGGCGGCGCGGGCGGCCGGGATCCGGGTGCTGACGCGGGCCGAGATGCTGGCCGAGCTGATCAGCGCAACCGAGTCAGTGGCAATCGCCGGCACCCACGGCAAGACCACCCTCACCCACATGCTCGGCCAGGTCCTGACCGCGGCCGGGTTCGACCCCACGGTGCTGGTCGGTGACGGCTCGAGCGCTCGGGCCGGCCACGGCGGCTGGCTGGTCGCCGAGGCCGACGAGTCGGACGGCACGCTGGTCCTGCACCGGCCCCGCCACGCGATCCTGACCAACGTCGAGCACGACCACCCCGACCACTTCGCCGGCGTGGCGGAGGTGGACGCGCTCTTCCGCAGGTTTCTGGCCGCGGTGCCGGAGACGGGGCTGGCGGTGATCTGCGCCGACGATGAGCGAGCCGCGGCGATGCCGGCGGGCGGCCGCCGGGTGAAGTACGGGTTCACCTCCAGCGCCGACTACCGCTGCACCGACGAGCGCCCCTTCCGGCTCTTCCGGGGCGACCGCCTGCTGGCCACCATCCCGCTCGGGGTGCCCGGCCGCCACAATGTCCAGAACGCGACCGGGGCCGCCGCCCTCGCCATCGAACTGGGCGCCGCCCCGGCCGTGGTGGCCCGGGCCCTGGCCGGCTTCCGGGGCGCCGCCCGCCGCCTGGAGCGGCTCGGCAGCTGGCGGGGGGCCGAGATCTACGACGACTACGGCCACCACCCCACCGAGGTCCGCGCCACCCTGGAGGCGGCCCGAGAGCTTCCCCACCGGCGCCTCGTGCTGGTCTTCCAGCCCCACCGCTACAGCCGTTTCCAGGCCCTGGCCGGTGGCTTCGCGAATTCTCTGGCAGGGGCCGACCGGGCCATCGTCAGCGAGATCTACCCGGCCGGTGAGGCCAACCCCGGAGGGGTGAGCGCGCAGTCCCTGGCGGCCGCGGCCGGGGCCGGTTTCGCCGCCGACCTGGGCCAGGCCCGCCGCCAGCTGGAGGACCTCGTGGAGGCGGGCGACCTGGTCCTGCTCATGGGCGCCGGCGACATCAGGAGGCTCGGGGATGAGCTGGCGACAGACCGCTGAGCTGGCCTGGCTGGGCGGCCTCCCCGGCGTCCGGCGCGAGCACCCGCTGGCCGGCCATACCTCTTTCCACCTGGGCGGGCCGGCCGAGTTCTTCGTGGAGAGCACCCGGCCTGGGCCGCTGGTGGAGGCGTGCTTCGAGCGCGGCATCCCCTATCTGCTGCTGGGAGCGGGCACCAACCTGCTGGTCGCCGACGCCGGCGTGGAGGGCCTGGTCATCCGCTGCGTCAACCGGGAGGTCCGGGTCGAGGGCCGACGGGTGCAGGCCGGGGCCGGAATCAAGATGATGCGGCTGGCGCGGATCTGCGCCGACTCGGACCTCACCGGCCTGGAGTGGGCGATCGGGGTGCCGGGCACGGTCGGGGGCGCGGTCTACCAGGACGCGGGCTGCTGGGGAACCGAGCTACGCGAGGTGCTGGTCGAGGCCGAGGGCGTCGTGCCGGGCGCCGGCGCGGCGGTCTGGCCGGCGGCCGGCCTCCAGCTCGGCTACCGGACGTCCGCCCTCCGGGAGGGCGCCCTGCGGGGAGCGCTGGTGACCGCGGCCACGATCGAGCTCCGGCCCGGCGACGGCGCGGCGGGGCGCCGGCAGAT
>JBBSHA010000140.1:0-6335 GCA_038253595.1 Candidatus Dormibacterales bacterium | reverse complement strand
GGCGCTGGCCGGCGCCCGCCAGAACGACAGCCCGCTGCTGGTCATCGGGGGCCGCTCCCCGGTCGCCCGCTGGGGCATGGGCTCGCTCCAGGAGATGGACCACCTGCCGGTGGTGGGCAGCCTGACCAAGTCGGCGGCGACCATCGGGGAGGCCGGGGACGCCTACCGGATGACCGCGGAGGCGGTCCGCTGTGCGCTCTCCGAGCGCAGCGGTCCGGCCTTCCTCGACGTCCCCCTCGACGTCTTCTTCGGGGCGGCCGAGGCACCCGAGGCCACCGAGCGCCTGGTGCCGGCGCCGGGGGCCCCGGTCGATCCCGACCAGGTCGCCCTGGCCGCCCGCCTGGTGGCCGAGGCGGAGCGGCCTGCCATCGTGGCGGGGGGCACGGTCTGGTGGTCGTGGGCCGAGTCGGGGCTGGTCCGGCTGGCGGAGGCCGTCGACGCCCCGGTGGTTCTGAACGGGCTGGCCCGGGGCATGCTGCCACCGGACCACCGGCTGTTCGCCTCCCGGGCCCGCGCCGTCGCCCTCGGCGAGGCCGACCTGGTGCTGGCGATCGGCGTGCCGCTCGACTTCCGGCTGGGCTGGGGCCAGGCGCCGGTGTTCGCGGACGAGGCCCGGGTGATCTATGTCGACGTCGACGACCACCGCAAGCACCGGCCGCCGGCAGCCGCCCTTTACGGCGACGTCCGCGATGCGCTGGACCGGCTGGCGGAGGCGGCCGCGGGCACCCGCCGCCACGACGGCTGGGTCGAGAGGGTGGCGTCCGCCGGCGCCGCCGCCCGGCTCCGGGACGAGGCCCTGACCGGGGTCGACTCGAGTCCCGTACACCCGGCCCGGCTCGTGGCGGAGGTGGACGCCTTCGCCGACCCGGACGCGGTGATCGTCGGTGACGGTGGCGACTTCGTCTCCTTCGCGGGCCGGCTGATCCACCGCCGCCAGCCCGGCCTCTGGATCGATGCCGGGCCCTACGGCTGCCTGGGGGCGGGCCCCGGCTACGCACTCGCCGCCAAGCTCGCCCACCCGGGCCGCCAGGTCCTGTTGCTGGCCGGGGACGGCGCCTTCGGCTTCTCCGCGATGGAGTTCGAGACCATGGTCCGGCATCGGATCCCGGTCGTCTGCGTAATCGGCAACAACGGGATCTGGGCCCTCGAGAAGCACCCGATGCAGAACCTGCTCGGGACCTCGATCCTGGCCGACCTCGCCCCCGGCATCCGCTACGACCGGGTGGTGGAGGCCCTGGGCGGCCACGGCGAGCTGGTCGAGCGGGCCCGGGACGTCCGGCCCGCGCTGGAGCGCGCGTTCGCGTCCGGGCTGCCCGCCTGCGTCAACGTGCTCTGCGACCCGGGCGCCGAGTATCCTCGATCTGCGGTCCTGATGTAGAGCCCGAAGCGATGGCGACAGCTCCCCCCGTACCAGTCGAAGAGGCCAGCGAGTGGCGAACCGCCCAGGCGCAGTTCGACCGTGCCGCCGAGATCATCGGCCTCGAGCCCGAGCTGCGCGAGATCCTGCGCGAGGTCCAGCGGGAGTTCACCTGCCACTTCCCGGTCGAGATGGACGACGGCCGGGTCGAGGTCTTCACCGGATACCGCGTCCAGCACAACATCAACCGCGGTCCCGCCAAGGGCGGCATCCGCTACCATCACGAGGTCTCGCTGGACGAGGTCAAGGCGCTGGCGATGTGGATGACCTGGAAGTGCGCCGTGGTCAGCATTCCCTACGGGGGCGCCAAGGGCGGCATCATCGTCGATCCGCGCCGGCTCAGCCGCCAGGAGCTGGAGCACATGACCCGGCGCTTCGCGACCGAGATCTCGATCCTGATCGGGCCCGACCGCGACATCCCGGCCCCCGACCTCAACACCGACGGCCAGATCATGGCCGGGTACATGCACCCCATCTCGAGGCCCAGGGGCTACTCGGTCACCGCCTCGGTCACGGGCAAGCCGATCGAGGTCGGCGGCTCGCTCGGCCGCACCGAGGCGACCGGCCGGGGGGTGATGATCTGCACCCTGGCCGCGCTCGAGCACCTGGGCCTGAGGCCCCACCAGGCCCGGGTCGCCGTGCAGGGATTCGGCAACGTCGGCAGCATCTCGGCCCGCCTGCTGGAGGACGCCGGCTGCACCGTGGTGGCGGTCTCCGACCAGTACGGCGGGGTCCACAACCCGCTCGGGCTCTCGGTCCGGCGGCTCCTCGAGCACCGCGACGCCACGGGTTCACTGGAGGGCTTTGCGGGCGCCGAGGAGATCGGCAGCACCGGTCCCCTGACCGTCGACTGCGACGTCCTGGTGCCCGCCGCCCTGGGCAACCAGCTGACCTCCGCGAACGCCCACCTGGTGCGGGCACGCCTGATCGTCGAGGGTGCCAACGGGCCGACCACCCCCGAGGCGGACGAGATCTTCCACCGTGAGGGGATCATGGTGGTGCCCGACATCCTGGCCAACGCGGGCGGCGTCACCGTCAGCTACTTCGAGTGGGTGCAGGACCTGCAGTCGTTCTTCTGGTCCGAGCACGAGGTCAACGAGAAGCTGCAGGCGATCATGGACAAGGCCTTCCGCGAGGTGCTGGCCGTGGCCGAGGCGCGCAGCCTGCCGATGCGGATGGCGGCGTACGTGGTCGCCGTGCAGCGGGTGGCCTCGGCGACGCGCGAGCGGGGCATCTACCCCTAGCCCTCCCGCCTCTGCAGGCCGCCGGGGCCGCTAATCTGCTGGCTCTATGAACGTCCCAGGCCCGGCCGGGCAGCGGCGCCGGATGGGCCTGGCCACCGTCGATCTCGGCCCCCTCCGCCGCCACCGCGACTTCCGGCTGCTGTTCATCGGCCGGCTGGTGTCGTTCTTCGGCTCGATGATCACTTTCGTCGCCGCCCCCTACCAGCTCTACCAGCTGACCCACTCGACGCTGGCGATCGGCTTGGTCGGGCTGGTCGAGCTGGCTGGCCTGCTCGGGTTCGCCTTTCTCGGCGGCGCCTTCGCCGACGCCCGCGACCGGCGCCTGATGGTGCTGCTCTCGGAGGTCGCCCTGATGACGGCCAGCGCCGCTCTGCTGGTCAACTCGCTGCTGCCCCATCCGGCGGTCTGGGTGCTGTTCGCGGTGGCCGCCGCGGCGGCTGCGGCCGAGGCCATCCAGAGGCCATCCCTGGACGCCATGCTGCCGCGGCTGGTGGACCCGGGCGAGATCACCAGCGCGGGCGCCCTCAGCCAGTTGCGGGGCACGGTGGGGATGGTCGCCGGCCCGGCCCTGGCCGGCCTCCTGGTGGCGAGTGCCGGCCTCCCCCTCACCTACGGCATCGATGTGGCCACATTCGGGGTCTCCCTGGTCTGCCTCTGGCTGATGCGGGCGGTTCCGCCGCCGGTGGGTGCCGAGCGGCCCAGCCTGCGCCGCATCGGGGAGGGCCTGCGCTACGCCCGCGGCCGCCCGGACCTGATCGGCACCTACCTGGTCGACGCGGTGGCCATGTTCTTCGGCATGCCGCTGGCGCTGTTCCCGGCCATCGCCGAGGGCCTCGGCGGCGCCTCCGTGCTGGGACTCCTGTTCGCCGCCCCGGCCGCGGGCTCCCTGCTGGTGGCGGCGACCAGCGGCTGGACCGCCCGGGTCCACCGCCACGGGGCGGCTATCGTGGTGGCCGCCGGGCTCTGGGGGCTGGCCGTCGTGGCGTTCGGCTTCGCGGGCTCCCTGCCGGTGGCGCTTGCCTGCCTGGCCCTGGCGGGGGCCGCCGACTCGGTCAGCGGGATCTTCCGGCAGGCGATCTGGAACCACACCATTCCCGACTCGCTGCGGGGCCGGCTGGCGGCCATCGAGCTGGTCAGCTACTCCGGGGGACCCAGCCTGGGCAACTTCGAGGCGGGCGCCGTGGCCTCGGTCTGGAGCCTGCGCGGCTCGATCGTGTCGGGCGGAGTGCTCTGCGTGCTCGGCTGCGTGGCCTGCGCGGTGGCGCTGCCCGCCTTCTGGGGGTACGACGACCGCGCCCGCCCGCCGGCCGGGTGAGCCCGGCCCTCGAGCCCGTACCATCCCGGTAGAGCATGGCCTCCCCCTCGATCCGCGACCTATTCATCGCCCGGCCCGAGGACGGCCGCGTCAGCCTCGCCGGTGTCGACGCCACCGACACCCAGGGCCTGGGCAGGAAGCGGGCGCTGCGCGAGATCAAGGCCACGCGAGACGAGTTGCTGGAGCTGCAGGCCCGCCTCTTCGCCGAGCAGAAGCGCTCGGTGCTGGTGATTCTCCAGGGCATGGACACCAGCGGCAAGGACGGCACGGTCAAGTACGTGATGTTCGGCTTCAACCCCCAGGGCGTCCACGTCCGGGGTTTCAAGGCGCCGAGCCCCCAGGAGCTCCGCCACGACTTTCTGTGGCGGTTTCGCAGGGAGGTGCCGGAGGCCGGCCACATCACGATCTTCAATCGCTCCCAGTACGAGGACGTCCTGGTCGCCCGGGTCAAGTCGCTGGCGTCGCCCGAGGTGGTCCTCTCCCGCTACCCCAGGATCAACCGCTTCGAGGCGGAGGCGGCAAGGGGCGCGACGGCCATCATCAAGGTCTGCCTGCACATCTCCTACGACGAGCAGCGGCGGCGCCTGACCAGCCGCCTCCAGGACCCGGCCAAGCGCTGGAAGTTCTCGGCCAACGACATCCGGGAACGGCGCTACTGGGACGACTACCAGAGCGCGTACGACGAGGCGCTGACGCGCTGCTCCACCGCCACCGCGCCCTGGTACATCGTGCCCGCCGACTCCAAGTGGTTCCGCAACTGGGCGATCAGCCAGATCCTTCTGGAAACGCTCCGGGACATGAGGCCGCGCTACCCCCAGCCCCGGCTGGATGTGCCGGCGATGCTGCGCCGGCTGCAGCCCGAGGCGCTCCCGGCCGCGGCCACCGGGGCCCACCGCAAGCGGCGACTGGGCAAGGCCTGATGGTGGCGCCGGGGGCTCAATCGCCGGGCGGCCCGGCCTTGGCGTCGGGCTGGTCGGCCGCGGTCGCTGCGGCTGCGCCCGAGCCGGGCCGCGAGGCGGCCAGGGCGAGCTTGGCCTGGCTGAGGGCCCCCTTGGTGTCGCCGCGGCGCTCGAGGACCTCAGCGAACGCGGTCCGGCACTCGATCAGCCGGTCACGGGCGCCCAGCCCGTGCAGCATCGTGATGGCCCGCTCGAAGCGCTCGTCGGCCTCGGTGGCGGCGCCCTGGTCGGCGGCCAGCCGGCCGCTCAGCATCTCCGCCAGGGCGGCGTTGAGAGGCTGCTGGAAGCGTCTTGCCAGCTCGGTCGCCTGGCCGACCATCTCGCGGGCGTCGGCCACCCGGCCCTGGGCCAGGCGGAGTTCGCCCAGGCCGAGGATGGCGTCGCCGGTGCCCCCCTCTCCGCCCAGCTCCCGGAGCCGGCCGAGGGCGTCTGTCAGGTGGCGCTCGGCCTCCTCCAGGGCCCCCTGCTTGAGCAGCGCGTAACCGAGCCGGCTGCGCAGGGCGGCGGCGGCGGTCCGCTCGCTGAGGACCTGGTGGATGGCCAGCGCCCGGTTGGTGTAGGCGGTGGCCCGGGCGACTTCCCCGGCGGCGGCGTAGGCGGCCGCCATGCTCTCCTGGTGGCGGGCCTGGCGGGTCAGCTCCTGACCCTCGGACACGGGTTCCAGCGCCGCCTGGTACAGGGCCACCGCCCGGTCCCAGTCCTGCTGGAGTGCGTGGTGCTGGGCCAGGCGCCCGAGCAGCCGGCTCTCGAGCCCGGCCGGGACCGGGACCAGCTGCCGGCAGGCGGCGAGGGCCTCCTCGAGCAGCGGCATGGCGGCGGCGTCCCCGTCCGCGATCAGGGCCGCACCCTCCCAGTCGGCCGCCTCCAGGCCCATCAGGCGGTTGTCGAGGTCGGAGAAGAGGTGGCGGGCCCTCGCCAGGTGCTCGCGGCCCGGTCCGCGCCGATCGGATCGCAGCATGGCGATCCCGATCCAGAGGTGAAGGTGGGCCAGCGCGGCCGGGATGCCGGCCTCCCCGATCACCCGCTGGCCGAGCGCGATCGCGAGCTGGAAGCGGTTGGTCTGGAGCAGCAGCTCGACCTCGTCGATGCGGGCGGCGATCACCGCGGTGGCCGGCTCCTGGCTGGGGGCGAGGAAGTAGGAGAGGGGCTTGCCGGTTCGGCTCGCGATCAGCTCCAGGGTCGGCATCGAGGGTCGCGAACGGCCCGTCTCGATGAGGTGGATGGCGGCCCGCGTAAGGTCCTGGCCGGCCACCCCGGCCAGGCTGAGCCCGGACTCGCTGCGGGCGCGGCGCACCGACCCGGGGCGGATGTCGACGCCTTTCAACCGCCCGCGCCGCTTCGTCAAGCCTTTCTCAATCCCTGTCATCGCCGGAAGTCTAAGGCTGGCTATACGGATTGGG
>JBBSHA010000139.1:0-6350 GCA_038253595.1 Candidatus Dormibacterales bacterium | reverse complement strand
GGTGAGGGCGCCCCCGGTGCCCAGCAGGAACCACTTGGGCTTGCTCGCGGCGGCGATGTCGGACTGCAGGAAGCCGGCCTGCTTGCCGCCCTCGAATAGGATGTCGACCCGGACCTGGTCCGAGTTGGTGACGTCCATCCAGACCCTCTTGTGGGCGACCGCGCTGACGCTGACCACCGGCTCGTCGAAGAGCATCAGCACCCAGTCCAGGTAGTGCGAGCCCCAGTCGTAGATGGTGCCCCCGGACACCGGCTCGTGGCTGTGCCAGTAGCTGCACGGGTGGCCGAAACCGCCGATGAACGACTCCAGGTAGAAGGGTTCGCCGATCGCCCCTGAGCGGGCCGCGTCCCGGAACGCCACGTAGTCGGGGTCCCAGCGCCGGCTCTGGTAGACAGTCAGGGTCAGACCGCCGGCGGCCGCCGCCCGGCTCATCTCATCAGCCTCCGCGCCCCGCAGTGCGAACGGTTTCTCGCACACCACGTGCTTGCCGGCGGCGAGGCACTCGAGAACCGCGGGTGCGTGCAGGGCCGGCGGCACCCCCACCACCACCGTGTCGACCGCAGGATCGGCGAGCAGGTCCCGGGAGTCGCTGTGGGTGGGCACCCCGAACTCGGCGGCAGCCGCCGCCAGCCGGGCCGGGGCCCGGTCGCAGACCCCGCGCAGCT
This sequence comes from Candidatus Dormibacterales bacterium, assembly GCA_038253595.1. GTDB lineage: Bacteria > Chloroflexota > Dormibacteria > Dormibacterales > Dormibacteraceae > JBBSHA01. Next base: position 5,685 of record JBBSHA010000139.1, on the reverse strand, counting down.
CGAGCCCGGGCACCGCCACCGCGGCCCCGGCGTGCTCGCGGCCGATCGCCCCGAACCCGTACAGGCCGATCCCCGACGGCGGCGCCGGGCCGCGGCCGGCGGCCAGTTGCAGGCAGCGCTGGACCAGCTGCCCGAGGACCGGCGACGCCATCGTGGCCGGGGAGTGGCCGAGGCCGAGTTGGACGCAGCGGCCGGCCCCGGCCTGGCGCATGAAGGCGACGGCGTGCTCGGCGTAGTGCCAGGGCACCGTGAGCAGGACCGTGGCATCGGGCGGGGTCGCCTCGCCGAGGTGGAGGCGGCCCCGGAGCAGGATCTCCTCGTCCAGCCGGTCGCTGATCGGCCCCCCGGCCACCGGCCGCACCACCAGTTCCGCCTCCGGCCCGGGCTCGCCTGGAACCCAGCCGAAGAGCCCGGTCAGCTGGGACCGGCCCGACCAGGCGGCGAGGGTGGCGCCCAGGGCGAGCAGCCCGCCACCCCTGGCCACGTGAGCCACCAGCGCGTCCGCCTCGGCGTCCTCCAGGGCCTGCTCGGAGGCGGCGAGGACCACCTGAAAGGCGCCGATGTGGTGCAGCCCGCGGGCCACCTCCAGCCGGAAGCGGCCGGTCGCCTCCAGGCGCCGGAGGAGGGCCCCGGTCGCCGTCGAGTGGTCGTCCCGGCGCTCGCCCAGGTGGACCAGGACTCGGGTCGGGGACGCCTCTGACACTAGTTGTTCATGCTATGCGGTCGAGCGCGGACAGCGTCCCGCAGGCGGCCTTGGCCCACGTGTAGAGGGCGGCCCGCCGGCGCCCCGCGCTGGCCAGACGCCGCCTCAGGCCGGTGTCTCCCAGCACCTGGCGGAGCCCGCCGGCGATCGCTTCGGAGTCCAGGGGGTCGACCAGCAGGGCGGCGTCCCCAGCCAGCTCGGGCAGGGAACCGGCGCGGCCGGCGACGGCGGGCAGGCCGGCGGCCATGGCATCCAGCAGCTGCAGCCCGAAGCCCTCGTAGAGGCTGGGGAAGGCAAGCGCCGCCGCGTCCCGGTAGAGGCCGGCCAGAGTGGTGTCGCTGACGTGCCCGAGCAGGATCACCCCCGGTTCGGCGCGAAGCTCGTGGAGAGCGGCACCAAAGGCCCAGCCGATGCGCCCCGCCACCACCAGGGGCGGGGCTCCGCCCTCCCGGCGCAGAGCCCGGTAGGCGACCAGCAGGCGCGGGTAGTTCTTGCGCGGCTCGATCGTACCCACGGCGAGCAGGAACCCGGGCCGCAGCCCGTCCGGCAGCGGTCCCGGCTCGACGCCGTGCAGGCTGGTCCCCTCCGGGACCACCGCTAGCCGCCCTTCGAGGCCGGCGATCGGGTAGTGGTCGAGTACGTCGCGGCGGGCGGACTCCGACGGCACCAGCACCGCGCCGGCCTGCCGGAGGGCGTTGGGGAGCAGGCTGCCCAGGTACAGGCGCTGCTGCCAGGGCACCTCACGGGGTCGGACCTGGAAGGCCACGTCGTGGATGAACACGGCCGCCGGAGGCGCGCCCCGGCGCCGGCGGGGCGGGCTCGGCCAGTAGGGGTAGAGGATGGCCTCTAGCCCGGCCTGGCTCTCCACCACGGGCAGCCAGCGGAGCTTGTTGAGCACCTCGTGGCGGTGCGGGGAGAGCACGAACCCGGCCGCCGCGGCCTCCATCCCGGCCGGCCGGCCGCGGCTCGCAAAGACGGTGAACCGGCGTTCCCCGCCACCCTCCTCGAGCATGGCCCGGGCCAGTTCCACCGAGGCCGTGACCATGCCCACCCGTGGCCGCCAGCAGGCCGTGAGGTCGATCCCGATCCGGCTCGCGGTCAACGCTGCGCTTCGCTTCGCTTCGCTTCATGGGGGAGGCAGGCCTCCCCCATGGGCCCCTTCCTCTCACTGCACATTGGGCGTCGTTGTTGGAACGAACTCATACAGCCGGGATGAACCCGGCCTTACGTCCACACCCCGTTCATGGGGGAGGCAGGCCTCCCCCCCCATGGCCCCCTCCTCGCATTGCACGCTGGGCGTCGTTTGGTTCAACCCGCACGGCCGGGATGAACCCGGCCTTACTTCCACACCTTTCCGGCGCTTCGCTTCATGGGGGGAGCAGAACTTCCCGTGGATCCTCTGAGCAGTAAGAAGGCCCCCCACCTCGGCGGCAGGGGACCCTCAAGAAAGGAGGGAGGGCTGGTCAATCCTTCAGTGAAAGGATGAGTTCGATTCTACGCCGGGGTTTTCAGGACAGGTCAACCCCTTAACGCAATTGGGGGCAGGATCGGGCTCAGATAATTTCCGAGTAGCGGTCGAATACCTCGCCCAGGTCCGACGGCGGCTCCAGGCTGCGCTTCTTCATGACCTCGAAGAGTCCCAGGATGTGGCGGACCCCGGCCAGGTTGACCCCCTTCTCGCGCGTCAGGTGCTGGATCACCTGCAGCTTGCGGATGTCCCGCTGCGAGTAACGGCGCCGGTTGGTGGTCGTCCGAAAGGGCTCGATCAGACCCACGTCCTCGTAGAGCATGAGCGTGCGAGGATGGGTCTCCAGGATCTCGGAGGCGACGCTGATGGTGTAGAGCGGCTTGTCCAGGTCGAAACCCGGCTGCAGCGAACCCCTGGCGCGGGCCATGACTCCTATTCCTTCAGCCAGCCCTCGACCCCGCGCGAGAGGTTCGCCGGCGTGGTCTGGCTCTTGATCAGGTACTCGAGCGCGCCCAGCTTGAGGCCCCGCTCGACCAGTTCGCGTTCGCCGTAGTTGGAGAGGATGACGACCGGCACCTGGCGGGTCTCCTCGTTGCCGCGCAGGCCCTCGAGCACCGCGAACCCGTCCATCTTGGGCAGCCGGATGTCGAGGAAGATGATGTCAGGCTTCATCTCGGAGGCCATCTGGAGGCCCTCCTCCCCGTCCTTCGCCATGGTCACCTGGTACCCGTCCAACTCCAGCTTGAGCTTGTACATCTGGGCCACGGTGGGGTCGTCCTCGATGAACAGGACGCGCACTTCGTCGCTCAAACCACGACTTCCCGTCGAGCCAACATCTGAGAGCCATCCTATCAGGAAACTCTCTCCGCACAAGCCGGTTATCGCTGAATCGCAGGGGGGCGTTAGCGGTTAGCCGGCTCGCACTCTTTTCTTCTCGGCGGCCTGCCAAAGGCTCTCCAGGTCGTAGTAGGAGCGCTCTCCGGGCAGAAAGATGTGGGCAAGGACGGAATCGAAGTCGAGCAGGATCCAGGTCGCGTCGTCATAGCCCCCGACCGAGAGTGGCCGGATCCTGGCTTCCCGGGCCCGTTCGACCATCGCGTCGGCGATGGCCCTGACCTGGCGGTCGGTCTCCCCCTCGCAGATCACGAAGTAGTCGGCGATGGTGGTCTTGCCCTCGAGGTCGACCAGGATCGGGTCCCAGGCCTTCCTGGTCTCGGCGGCCCCGACCAGCAGTTCGGCCAGGGCCCGCGGGGAGAGGATGCTCAACCTCTCGATTATGCCCGCTCCGCGCCGTACAGGCGATGAGCGTGGATGTAGTCCGCCACGCTCTGGTCCACGAGGGCGGCGAGGGGTCCGCCGGCGGCGGCGCACGCCCGGACCTCGGTGGCCCGGATGGCGGCGGTGGCCGCTGCGCAGACCAAAGTCCGGGCGGGGTCGATGCCGGCTGCCCGCAGAGCCTCCGGGGCGGGGGCCTCGAGACCGGGCCGGGGCACCACCACCAGGCGAGCCAGGGCGAGCACCGCCTCGGGCTCGCGCCAGGAGCCGATCTCGCGGGCGGCGTCCCAGCCGAGGACCAGGTGAAGCCTGGCGCCCGGGTTCCCGGCCGCCAGTTCGCGCAGCGTGTCCAGGGTGTAGGAGGGCCCCGAGCGGCGCAGCTCGGCGTCGGAGACCTCAAGGGCCGGCCGCCCGGCTGCGGCCAGCCGGCACATGGCGAGCCGGTCGGCGGCGGCGGCCACCACTCCAGCCCGGTGGGGGGGCACGGCCGAGGGCACCAAGATCACCCGGTCCAGTCCTGCGCACTCGCGGGCGGCGAGCGACATCTCGATGTGGCCGAGGTGGATGGGGTCGAACGTCCCCCCCACCAGCCCGATCCGGGCCGCCCCGATCAACGCTGGTACTCGAACTCCAGCTCGCCGATCCGGACCGCGTCGCCCGGGTCGGCGCCCGCAGCCTCCAGAGCGGCCGACACGCCGATCCGGTCAAGCTGGACCTGGAAGCGTTGCAGAGCTGCCTCCGACTCGAGGTCGGTCCGCGCAACCAAGCGGTCGACGGCCGGGCCGGCCACGCTGAAGCCCCAGTGGTGGCGGGTCACCAGCGGCGGCTCGGCCCGCCCCCGCCGCCGCTCCCGGAGCCGGATCGGTCGCGGCGCCGGCTCCAGGCGGCCCGGGGCGGGGGCGGCCGCGACAGCGCTCCCAATGGCCGCCAGCAGCTCCGCCACGCCCTCGCCGGAGAGCGCCGAGCACCAGAGCACGACCTGTCGGGGCGACCTGTGCCGAAGCTCGCGGACCTCGGGCAGGTCGAGCTTGTTGACAGCCACCAGGCTGGGCCGGGCGGCCAGCTCGGGGGAGTACACGCGGACCTCGGCCTGGACCTGGGCCAGCTCGCGCCAGGGATCGGGGCCCGACCCGTCCACGAGGTAGACCAGCACCCGGGTGCGCTCGACGTGGCGCAGGAAGCGGAGGCCGAGGCCGGCGCCCTGGGCGGCGCCCTCGATGAGGCCGGGGATGTCGGCCACGATCAGGCGCTCCCCGGCGGCCGACTCGGCCACCCCGAGCTCGGGGTCGAGGGTGGTGAACGGGTAGTCGCCGACCCGGGGCGTGGCGGCCGAGATGGCCCGCAGAAGCGATGACTTGCCCGCGTTGGGTGGGCCCACCAGCCCGGCGTCGGCGATCAGCTTCAGCTCCAGGCGGAGGTCCAGCTCGGCGCCGGGAAGGCCCGGCTCGGCGACGTTCGGGCTCCGATTCACCGAGCTCTTGAAGTGGACATTGCCGCGCCCGCCGTGGCCGCCCCGGGCCACCACCAGCTCGTCCCCGTCGTGCTCGAGGTCGCCGAGAACGTCACCCGAGCCGGCATCGAAGACCACCGTCCCCGGAGGCACGGCCAGCCGCAGGTCGGCGCCGCCCCGGCCCGCCTTCAGGCCGCCGTGGCCGGCGTGGCCGTCCTCCGCCCGCCAGTGCCGGCGGCGGCCGTAGGCGGCCAGCGAGGCTGCCTCCCGGGTAGTGAACAGGATCACCGAGCCACCGCGGCCGCCATCGCCACCGTCCGGTCCGCCGCGCGGGATGTACGGCTCGCGCCGGAAGGAGACAGCGCCCCGGCCGCCCCGCCCCGCCCGCACCGCCACCCGGGCGGAGTCGACGAAGCCGCCCGGCCGCTGCTGCTCGTGGGCCGGCGGGCCCACCGCCGGAGCCGGGTTAGTGGGAGCTGACCGAGACGCGGCGGCCATCCTTGCCGACGCGCTCGTACACGACCTCGCCCCCGGCCAGGGCGAAGAGCGTGTGGTCGCGGCCCTCGCCGACACCGGTCCCGGGCCGGATGTTGGTGCCGCGCTGGCGGACGATGATGGCGCCGGCGTTCACCTGCTGACCGCCGTACACCTTCACGCCCAGCATCTGGGGGTTGGAGTCGCGGCCGTTGCGGGAGGATCCGCCGCCCTTCTTGTGTGCCATCTAGCCCACCGCAGGCTTGGCAGGCTTGGCAGGCTTGGCAGGCTTGGCAGGCTTGGCAGGCTTGGCAG